>DATFTU010000256.1:0-4213 GCA_035261565.1 Bacteroidia bacterium | reverse complement strand
AACTTTGGTCGTCGGCACTTGGGCCATAACTACCCGGTATGGGTATGTTTAGCAAGCGCAAATATACACCCAACTGTGCACGGTGGTGTATGGTTTGCGATAACGCCACACGAATTGTTCCACCTTTGGTAGAATTACTGTAAATTGTTTTTCCGCTGCGCAATAACCATTGCTTTGGTAAAATTCCGTCATCAATTTTTTCCAAATCAGTTTTAGCCGTTGCCAATAGTTCTTCAAAATACGCCAACAGTTCTTTATTGTTGTGTATGGTTTTGGGCGCGTAAGCATTGTTTTCAAAATCAAGCTCGTCGGTATTTATAGCCATACTTATCCAACCGGGTAGTTCAGCAATATGCGTTGCTAAAACTTTCATGCCCATACTTTTTTCGTGTGGTTTCCAGTCGTACTTGTCTTCGGGCACCAGGGCCAGCATTTTACGGGTTGTTTTTGCCTCTTGTTCCAGTTCTTTTAAGAACATATTAATCATTGTTTTCATAGGTTTATTTTTTATTTGTTTATTAGTAATTACATCCAATAGGTTAAGGTTAGCATTACCAGCATGTGCACACCCACAATAATGGGAGTCATCACCTCTTTTTTAGCGTCGTTATTTTTTAGGTGTGTGTAAACAGCACCACTTAGCAATACGGCATAAATAATAATGGCAATTAGCCTTGTTTGTGGGAATAATAATAAGGTTGACCCCACAATTTCAACCCAGCCCAAAAATTTCATAAAGCTTAATGAGAAGCCCCATTTGGTAAAAGCTTCCACTTTTTCTTTTTGCGAAATTATTTTCTGAAACCCCTGTATATAGTTAGGTATAACAAAGGCTGCAATTAGTACCCAGAAAATAATGGTGATGATTGTTTTTGTTTCCATAGTGTTATTAGTTTTTTAAAGTTTACACAAACTAACAACCCCTAAGTGACAACCCTATGTCAGTAGTAAAAAAATTATTTTATTTTTTTTGAAATAACGGCGGTTATTTCTTTTACGCGCGCTTTTACTTCGGGCGGACTAATAAGTTCTGCCCTGTCGCCAAACATCATATACCAGCGTGCAAAACCTTCTATAGATGCCGTTAAAAAAGTCATTTCTATTTTATCTTTCAATATTTTTTGAGATACAAAGCCATTATAAAATTTTTGGTCGCCAATGTATTTAACCACATCTTTATTTATTTGCATAACTACGGTGTGCAGTTTTTCTGATTTTGATATTTTTTTTAAAAAGGTTTTTAATGATGGATGTTCTTTTATAAAGAATTGATTGGTTGGCGATATATGTGAGATGCGGTCGGTTCTGAAATTGCGGTAATCATTTCTCAATTGGCAATAGGCAACCAAATGCCAATAATTGCCTAAAAAGAAAATGCCCACCGGCTCAATATTTCGTTTTGTTTTTTCCTGGCTATGGTTGGCAAAGTAATCAATACACAATACATTTTTTTCGGTTATACTTTTTAAAATAACCTGCAATGGGTTAGCCGGTGTTTTTTCTTTAGGTAAATACGGGCTATCAAGTACTTCAATATAGTTGTCTATATTTTCTAAATAGTCTTTTTCGGTACTGCGTAGCACAGCCTTAATTTTATACATGGCCGATTTGTATAAATTTTCGGTTGAAGCATCCGTTAATTTTTCTATCAGCTTTTCGGCCGTTAAAAACGCGGTGGCTTCTTCTTTAGTAAACATTATGGGAGGCAGCCTGTAACCTTCCATAATAGAATAGCCCACCCCCACCTCGCCCACTATAGGTACACCGGCTTCTTCCAATGTTCTGACATCGCGATAAACTGTACGCAAACTGATTGAAAAACGCTCGGCAATGTCTTGCGCTTTTATTACCCGTTTAGATTGCAGTTGAATTAAAATGGCGGTAAGCCTGTCAATACGGTTCATAAAACAACTAACTGGCTTTTGCTTCTCTTAATATTGTTTTATCAATATAAAAAGTACCGAAGGGAATAAAAGATGCCAGCAGCACTTTCCATGTAGTGGTTTTAAAGCTCCAGTTTTGGTTAGCCGCCACACCCAATGTGTTAACTACGTAAAGTAAAAATAAAATACCATGTATGGGCCCTACTGTTTTTACCAGTGCAGGGCTGTTTAACCAATATTTAAAGGGCATGCCTACAAACACCAAAAGTAATAACGATATACCCTCCAGAAAAGCGACAATGCGCAGTTGGCCAATTTTAGTTTTTAGTAAACCCATACCGTTTATATTATAGTATGGTAAAATAATACAAACTTTATGGCTTGTGCAAGCATTGTGCATTATAAGTTATGTATTAAATAAAAAAAGGGATGCCCCGCACCCCTTTTAGTTTTTGTTTTAAAAACAACCTTACGAAATTTTAATTTCTTTGGTCGATTTTTTTACTTCTTCTTTTTTAGGTAAAGCTATTTTTAAAATACCGTTTTCGTATTTAGCGTCAACAGCTTCTTCGTTTACCTCCTGAGGCAAAGAAAAACTTCTTTGAAACGAGCCGTAATTAAATTCTTTACGGGTAAAGTTTTTTTCTTTTACTTCTTTTTCGCCTTCGTGTTTACCCGATACGGTAAGAACGCCATCTTTAATTTCAATTTTAAAATCGTTCTTATCAAAACCCGGTGCAGATAATTCTACTAAGTATTGGCCTTCGTTTTCCGAAAGGTTTACAGCAGGCACAAACTGTGCATACTCGTTGGTTGAAAATTCATCTCTCCACATATTGTTTAATAAACCTGTAAGTGGTGAGTTGTACATTACAGCGCGGTTTGACAGACCATTATCAAAAGGTCTTTTCCATTTTACCAGTGTCATTTTTTGGTTCCTCCTATTTTTTTAGTTAATTGTTTATTTTTTTGTTGTCTTGCTCAGGCTCCAGCAAAGTACACACCAATACAAAAAAGTACATTTTTAGCTGACAAAAAATCAGAAAAACAGGTTGGTTGCTGAAAATTTTTCAGTATCCGCTAAAAAAATAAGTTGTTTTGGCACAAATAAGTAATCCGCAAAAAACAGAAAATCGTTTATATTTTTTGCTCAATTACCTCGCAATAAAAACCTTCGTGTTTTATAATTTGTACCACACGGCTGGCAGGTATTTGGTTACCCTCGGTACGCAGTATTTTATTACTATCCTGTAAATTAAAACTAATATCGGCCTGAGGAAATTCCTTTAACAAAAACTCTTTTATTTTAAGGGCATCAAACGTGTTGTTTACATTGGTTTTAAAAATTTCAACCATACTACAAAAGTATGGTTAATTTATTTTATGTAGGCCTAAATTGAAAAGGGAGAAATTTTTATTAGCTTAAAACGAGTGCCCAAACTGAAAAAAGAATTGGTGGTCTTCTTGCGAAATGGCATAATCAAAACGCAAAATGGTATTTACGTTCCAGGCTATGCGTAAACCTAATCCTTCAGCGTACCGGTAATTAGTGCCATAGGTTAGGTGTAAAAATTTATCGCCCACGCCGCCCGCGTCAAAAAACGGCACAGCGCCCAAAGCAATGTGTTGTTTTAACAGTACAAACTGTGTCAGGCGTGCGCGCAATTCTATATTCACAAAATCTAAATAGTTAGCTAAAAAACGTGCCTGTTTATAGCCACGCAAAGCAAAACGGCCACCCACCACATCGTACACACCGCCTTCTGAGCCCCACTCTTCCATATATTCATAAACCGGCGCATTGCCATTAAGTGCCGCAACACCAACCCGTGCCGAAAAAATAAGTTTTTTAAACACCGACGGCAACAAGCGCTGAAAAACTTTAGCATGCACAAACACTTTATTAAAGTTGTAGTTAGAGCCCAAAGCCTGCAACGATAATTCGTTAGTAACCTCGGCAAAAACACCTCTTGATGGGTCGCTCTCTAAATCGCGCGTATCGTAAACCACGCCTGCCTGTAGCATAGAAACGGTTGTGCGCCCCAACCCTAATACATTGCCGCTTATAAAATCGTTTTGTAAAAGCGAGTTGCCGTTAAAAGTATAAAGGCCCATGCTGGCAAACCTAAACCCTACTATGGCGCGCATTTTACTTTTAAAAAACGAATGCTCGGCGCTCAAATCCATCATTATATTATTTCGTTCATCGTACCGGTTGTAGGTTTTATTATCGGGTAACGAGTTATAATAACTATCGTACGTGTTATAGCTAACTCCCGTTTGCGGATTAGTTAAGCTGCCCAGCGTTTTTTCGGTAACGCCAAAGTAAA
>DATFTU010000255.1:0-2863 GCA_035261565.1 Bacteroidia bacterium | reverse complement strand
CTTCAGTTGTTAAAGGCACGGGGCGGTTTTCTTTCCAATAGGTAGTATCTTTTTTATTGGCTTGGTCTTCCACTTTAAGCACTTCGTTTTTAAAAAATTTTTTAGGGAAGGTTGGGTTTATTTCGTAACCCGATAGCACGGCATTATCATACCCGTCGCCTTTTATGCCCAAAAATTTAAAATGGAAACTAAAGTTTAAGTTAATAGGCATCCAAATACTATCGCCTAAAATGGGTGCATGCAGTTGTTTTACAAATAGGGTGTCAACAAAATCAATTTTAGCATCTTTGGTTAAATACATATCTACGCTATGTATGCGCCAGGTATTTTCCTGTATATAAATAATACCGTGAAAGCAGGGGTCGGTTTTGCGCTTTGGCAGCACTTCTATTTTATTAATCATTTTACCATCTTCAAACGAGGTACCTAATAAGTGATAGCGGTACGATAAAAAAGCGGTTTCGTTTATCGGAGAAATAAAAGGCCTGTCGCTTAAACCGTCAATAGTAACCAGGTTTTCGTAAAAATTAAAACGCATATCGCTTAGCTGATTAAAACTAAAACCCTGGTTATTGCCGCTAACCTTGCTCGAAAACATAATTTCTTTTTCATCATCAGGTTTACGGAAATGATATTTGCTTTCGCTTTCTGATAAATAAATTACACCCAGCATGGATGAATCAAACTTTTCGCCACTAACTGAAATTAATTTGGTCATGGCTTTCGACACTTCTTTTAAACGCTGTAAACTTTTTATATACGCTTTGCAACTGTATGAGTTTACCTGGTTTAAATAATACTTACGCTTTTTAATAGCCTGTCTTATAACTTCATAAGCAGGGTCTTCTCCAGCTTTAATGGTTACTTCTTTTAACTGATAACTATCATCAGCCAACGAGGCATCTAATGTGGCATCGGCATTTAGAGTGATTGATTTAGTTTCTTTTTTATAACCAATGTACTGAAAAATAATTTCGTATGTGCCGGCTTCAAGTTTTAAATGATAAAAACCATCTGCGTTACTGTTGGTGCCAATAGTAGTGCCTTTTACTACTACCGAGGCAAAGGGCATCGCATTTTTTTTGGTATCGGTTATTTTACCCGATAGGGTATATGTTTGAGCTATAAGTGAACAGGATAAAAAGCAAAATAGTGCCAGGGCAATTTTTTTCATATTTGCTAAGTTAACCAATGCTATGTAATTTAAAATAAAAAGTTGTACCTTTTCCCGCCTCACTTTCAAACCAAATGCTGCCATTGTGTTGTTCAATAATACGCTTGCACATGGCTAAGCCTAAACCTGTACCGTATGATTTGGTTGAAAAATTAGGTTGAAATATTTTTTGTTTCACATCTTCATTAATCCCTGTTCCGTTATCGCTTATAGATATAATATAATTTTCTTTCTCTTTTACGATAGATAAAATAATTTCGCCTGGCCTGGTATCTTCAATGGCCTGCATGGCATTATTTACCAGGTTGTTAACCACACGTAATAGTTGGTCTTTATCTGCGTTTACATAAGCAAAAGTAAGATTAGAAATAAATTGTACCTTAATTTTTGTGTTTGGTTGATATAACGGCAGGCAGTTTTTTATAAACGATATTAAATCTATACGTTCAAAATTTGGGGCGGGTAATTGGGCAAAGTTGCTAAACTCAGTTGCAATATGGGCCAATGTATCTATTTGTTCCAGCAGTATGGGAATAATTTTTTTCGCCTGCTGCTGGCCTTCTTCAGGCTGTGTACTCAGCAAGCGTTCAACATGCTGAATGCTTAATTTCATGGGCGTTAGCGGGTTTTTAATTTCGTGAGCCACCTGCCTTGCCATTTCTTTCCAGGCGCCTTCGCGTTCAGATTTTGAAAGCTGTTCGGCACTCTTCTCTAGTTTAATCAGCATGCTATTGTACGACGAAATCAATAACCCAATTTCATCTGCTTTGCTGTAATTTATGGGCTCGTTATTTTTTTGCAGCGTAACTTTTTTAATTTGTGTTTGCAACTGCTGTAAAGGCCGTGTAAGCCAGTTAGATAATAAAGCTGCAGCTATACTTATAAGCATAAATGATAAAACATAAATATTAAACAAGGCAGATAAGTAGTTAAACAACTGTGCCTGTATTTGATTTTGTTTAGAGAAATAAGGCATATTTATAATAGCCAGATTGTGTTTGCTTCCATTGCTTAGCGTTCGGTATGCCGAGTAGAAGTTCAGTTTACCAATGTTTTCGTTATAAACTTCTTTTTCTGTTTTATTGTTAACCTCATTAGCGTATACCGCGGGGTTTATTTTTTTTGAGATAATACCTTCGTCATATAATTTAGGCAATCCTGCCGTGTAATATTCACCATTGCTGTTAAATAAGGCTATGTCGCTTTTATATAGTGCTGATGCCTGCCGCAATAAATAAGCTGTATATTCTTTATTGGCGCTTAAAAGGGTATCGTAAGTTGATAATTGGTTGCTTAAATAACTGCTTACGCTTTCTATTTTTTCTTTAATGCCATCAATATTTTGTGCTTCGGTTTGTTCTTTTGCCAAAACAAATGCGCTAATGGCAACAGGCACAAACAATAATAACACGCCCATACTTACGTAATGTTGTATTTTTACAGCCAGCGAATTTTCTTTTTTAAAGATGAAGATGGTTAGGATGCTGAATAATAAAAACACGGTGCTGCCTCCTAAAAACAAGAAACTGATGGTGGCAAATAAATCATTTAAATACGTATAATTTTTTGATACAATAACAATAGAGGATGGATTAGGGGCATATACCAGGTGGCTATAATTGTTTTCGTTGTACCCACTCACTTTTCGTACATCATCGTTTATGGTAAGCGGGTATTCATACGATCCTT
>DATFTU010000254.1:0-6228 GCA_035261565.1 Bacteroidia bacterium | reverse complement strand
ATTTACAATCGGCCAAAGCCATGTGCCAGGGGCAAAACACGCCGGAAGCCTTTATGTTAGAAAAAGGTATTAGCCGTATTGGGCAACCTGTTGCTGAAATTCGTGAGGCCATGACCGAAGGAGCATCAGTACAATTGGGTAGTTTAGAAAAAAAATTAAGTATTTTAAATATTACAGGCCGTATAGCACCCATGTTTGGTTTTATAGGTACTATTATTGGGGTTGTAAAAATATTTTATGATATAGCCTTGGCCGGTACGGTTGAAATAAGTGTTATATCAACCGGGTTATACGAAAAAATGATTAGCTCGGCCACCGGTTTAGTTGTTGGTGTACTTGCCTTTGTGGCTTACCATTGGTTAAACAATAAACTTGATAAATTGGCTCACCGCATGGAAGAAACCAAAATGAAGTTTTTAGATATTTTAAATGAACCTTCTTAATTAAATCTAACACTTTACATTATGAGAAGTATGCGCCGTAAACATAGAGAGGCAGAAGTTTCTACAGATTCGTTAAACGACATTATGTTCTTTCTGCTGCTTTTCTTTTTGATATTATCAACCATGGTTAGCCCTAATTCTATAAAGGTTAACTTGGCAAGCTCAACCCCGAGAAAAGACATTTCAAAAGATAAAAAACCGGTACACCTGGCCGTTACAAGCGATAGAAAATACTTTGTTGATAACCACGAAGTAACCATATCGAATATGGAAAGTGTAATTGCCGATAAAATTAAAGGTAAAGCAGACCCCGTATTAGTAATGCACCTGGATAAAGATTTATCGATACAAGACGAAGTGGATATATTACAGATATGCGACCGCTTAAAATGCAAACCTGTATTAGCAACCAAACCAACTAACGCTAAATAAAATGATTGCCGCACAACATGATAATAAAAAAGATAAAGCAACCGCCGCTTTATTAACCTTATTAATTGTTGGGTTAATTTTGCTCTTTTTATTTTTGTTTAGAATTATTACGCCAAACCCACCGTTCCCAACAGAAGGTGGCAACGAAGGTGAAGAGCTTAATTTTGGTATATATAATGAAGGTACCGGTACTGTAGAAGGCCCTGCTATTGGAGATGCCACCAGTGTAGTAGTAGATAAAAGTTCGACAGCTAAAACAGAAGAAAGCAATACTGAGGATGAAAGTTTTAAAACAGGAGAAGAAGTTTTAGAAAAAAAGGAAAACAACCCTAAAATAAAAAACGATAAGACAGTTATAACGCCCATAAAAACTAAAGAAGAAATACAAAAAGAGGAAGAAGATGTAGCGGCTAAAAATTTATTAAATGCTTACACTAAAAACAAAAACAAAGCACAAGGTGGCGGAGATGGAAATTCAGAACAGGCAGGTAACGAAGGAGTACCAGAAGGAAACCCGGATACACATGGCAAGGGTGGCATAGGAAATAACCCTAACGAGCCGGGAAATGGTGGCCATGGTGGTAAAGATGGTATAGGTTATGGTTTAAAAGGCAGAAAAATTTTAGTAGCTCCGCCAAAGGTTACTGATAGTAAAGAAGAAGGCATTGTGGTGGTTTATATTACAGTTGATAAACAAGGTAATGTAATAGATGCCGACCCAACAGGAAAAGGAACAACTACATCAAGTAGTGTATTAAAATCGAAAGCACGCCAGGCTGCACTGCAAGCTAAATTTAGCCCTGATGATAAGTTTGAAACCCAAAGAGGTTCGATAGTTTTTAAATTTCAGTTTTAATTGAACATAAAAATGAGACGTAAAAGGCCTTTCGATTGAAAGGCCTTTTACGTTTAGTCTATTTCAATATATAATTACTGGCATTATTTTTTGAGTACAAGTATATATTTGTTAAAATAATTAATCAATTGATTAAAATATTTGTTTAAATCAAATTTTTAATTTTATTTTGCTTCATAATTATGAAAAAGACAAAAAAAATAATTGAAGCTGTTGACCCTTCTACCGAAGAGAAAATAAAAAATGCAGCCAAAATTATTTTCCATAAAAAAGGTTATGCAGCCACACGTACAAGAGATATAGCTGAAGAAGCCGGAATAAACCTTGCCTTGCTTAACTACTATTTTAGGAGCAAAGAAAAACTATTTGATATTATTATTGCAGAAAGTTTATATGATTTTCGTCAGTATATAACAACCGCCTTAAATGATGAAAAAACCTCACTTGAAAATAAAATTGAATTTCTTGTAAGCAATTATATTGATTTATTGATACATCAGCCTGATATACCCCTATTTATATTAAGTGAAATACGAAATAACCCACAAGCATTAATTTCAAAAATGAACCCTAAGGAAATTATTTCAAAATCTTTTTTTGTAAAGCAATTTCAACAGGCAGTAAAAGAAGGAAAAATTGCCCCTATTCCTCCACTCCATTTTATTATGAATTTAATTGGCATGATAGTATTTCCGTTTGTGGGACGACCTATATTAAGTCATGTTGGTGAGTTGAAGAATAATGATTTTAACAAATTAATGGAACAACGAAAAATATTAATACCTAAATGGCTTAAAGCAATATCGCAAGTAAAATGAAAAATATAATTACAAACCTGATTTTTTTAATTGGGTTTATTTTATCAGCGCAAGCCCAAACTGAAATTAACTTTAATAAACTTGATTCGGTATATGCGTATGCAGATAAAAATAGTTCAGTTACCAAAACCAATTATCAGCAAACGCTATTAGCTAAATACCAAAAAATTGCAGCGCTTGCCAATGTGGTTAACTTACGCAACCCGGTAACCTTTAGTTTAACTGACAATACTACTTTACCTGTAAGTTTTATACCATTAAGCGTTATAACAGGAGGGAAACAAAGTGGGTTTGAAAAAATAACTTTAGGCCAACAGTATGTAAGCAACTTTAATATTACTCCACAAATTGATTTAATAAATCCGGGAGCCTGGGCGCAAATTAAAACAGCCAATATTAATGAAGAGCTTACTGCAACCAATAATTTACTGAACAAAAAATCGTTACACGAATCTATTGCAGCCTGTTATTTTAATATTATTTCATTTAATGAACAGGTGGATATAACTACTAAAAACCTATCAGCCACAGATACTTTATTACAAATTGTAAGCAACAAGTTTGCTCAAGGTTTAGTAAGGCAGCAGGATGTAAACGATGCCACCGTTAATAAACTCAGCTTACAGGATAAACTGAATCAGTTAAAAATTTCGTTAGAGCAGCAATATAACAGCTTAAAAATTTTATGCGAAATGCCTCAAAGTACCAAAATAAATATTAAGGATGCAATGAGTTACAACCAGTCATTTACGCCTGAGATGGAGGCCACATCTCAATTACAGGCAAAAGCCAATATGCTGCAAATGGAATATGCCAAAGCCGATTTGAGAACAAACAGGTTATATAATCTTCCGGTTATCTCACTTTTATACTCAAACTCATATTACCAAAACAGCGTTACTAAGTTTTTTGATAATAACCCTAATAACCCCTGGCTGAACTCGGCATACTTTGGTGCAAAAATTACACTTAATCTGCCCGATGTAAACCATATATTATCATCGCGTAATGCTAAGATAAATTATCAGACAGCTTTAATTAATATGAACCACAGCAAACTGCAAACTGATATTGCCAATAACCAGTTACGTTTAGATTATGAAAAAGCTTATTCGCAGTTTATGGCTAACCAACAAATAGCTAAACTGAAAGAGGATAACTACAGGATGGCTTTAAACCAATACAACCAAGCCATTCTATCATTTAACAACTTGCTTATTTATTTTAATGATATGCTGATAAGCCGTTTTAATGCCAGCAGCTCTTTAGCCAATTTGATGTACACAAAATCTAAAATTGATATTAATAATAATATAAAATGAGACATTCTATTAAACTATTAGTTGTTATTGCCGGATTAGTAGTGCTAAATGCCTGCAATAAAAAATCGACCGAAACAAAACCTATCAGAAAAAGCATAACGGAAACTGTTTTTGCATCGGGGGTACTGGTTCCCGAAAATCAGTATAACCTCACAGCACAAAGCGAAGGCTATATTATTGCCTTAAACTTTATTGAAGGCGATACCGTGAAAGAAGGTGCTGTGTTGGCTGTTATTGATAACAAACAAAATGATTTTAATGCGCAGAGCGCTAATGCCTTACTATCTATTGCAGGTACAAATGCATCGCCCAACGCACCGGCACTTAAACAAGCTGAGGCAAACATAGAAGCGGCAAAGCTTAAACTAAAAGAAGATGGCTTACAAGCTGATAGGTATAAAAAACTTTATGATGATAAAAGCGTATCGAAACTTGAGTATGAAAATGCCACACTTGCTTATGAAAACTCAAAAGCAAATTTAACTGCTTTACAAGAAAATTATAATTTGCTGCAACAACAAGCCGACCAACAGCTTATAATACAAAAATCGCAATCGGGTATTAATAGTTTTTTTCAGGGGAATAATGAAATTAAAGCCATTGTGGGCGGTAAAGTATATCAAAAACAAAAACAACTTGGCGATTATGTGCGCAAAGGTGATGTAATAGCTGTTATTGGCAATCAAAATGATATTTATGCCAAGCTAAATATTGATGAAACAAATATTTCTAAAATAAAATTGGGGCAGAAAGCCATTGTTCAGTTAAACACCAATAAAGATAAAAATTATAACGGCGTTGTAAGCGAAATTTATCCGGCCTTTGATGACCAGGCGCAATCGTTTTACTGTAAGGTAAAATTTACCGATAAAATGGACTTCAGGATTTCGGGCACACAGTTGCAAGCTAACATTGTTATTAGCGAAATGAAGGATTTACTGGTTATTCCCAAAAACTATTTAGATTATGGAAACAAAGTAAACGTAAAAGATAAAGGACAAGTAACTATTGAAACAGGCTTTGTATCTACCGAATGGGTTGAAGTTAAAAGCGGTATAGATGAAAACACAGTACTTACTTTAGACCAACACTAAATGAGAAGCGTAAATACTGAAATAGCGCTTACGCATATTTTAACCCGCAAAAGGCAAACCATTGTAGCCTCTTTTGGAGTTGCCATAGGTATTGCCATTTACATTTGCCTGAATACCCTAATTATTGGCACCAATCGTTATTCAGATAACGCCATTTTTAAAACAACACCACATATACGGGTTTATAAAGAAGATGATATAAGTAAACCATTATCAAAAGATACTTCGGGGAAAAATGGTACGATTGTAATTGTAAACCCTAAAATTTCTAACATATCTAAAAACCTGATTAACCCGGGTAAATTATTACATGATATAAAAAATCAGCCTGAAGTTACTGCTGCGGCTCCCATGGTTACAGCTAATATATTTTACAACAACGGTAAATCGCAATTAACCGGGGTTGGCTGGGGGCTTAATATTATTGAAGGCGATGCCATGTTTGATATACAATCTACCATGGTGGTTGGAGATTTAAGAACGCTTTTAAACACGCCCAACGGAATTATTATTGGCGTTGGTATAGCCGATAAATTAAATATTAAACTGAATGATAATATAAGTGTCATATCATCGGTCGGGGTTATTAAATTGATGAAAGTAGTTGGCTTTTTTAAAAGCAGTAACGCGGTTACCGATAAAAGTAAATCGTACATGAACTTAGCTACTGCACAACAATTGTTAGAAGAAGGCCCAAACTATGTTACCGATATTTATGTAAAAATAAAAGACCCTGAACAAGCCGTTCAGTATGCCACTGTACTGGGCAAGTTAACAGGTTATAGTACCGAGGATTGGAAAGCTGCTAATGAGTTATTTGTAGCAGGTAAAAAAATACGTGCAGTAATGTTTCTTTTTATATCGTGGGCTATTTTGTTGGTTGCTGCTTTTGGAATATATAATATACTTAACATGACCGTTTCGCAAAAACTAAATGACATTGCTAATTTAAAAGCCAATGGTTTTTCGGGGAAAGATGTGGTGCGCATTTTTGTGATGGAGGCCATGGTTATGGGCATTATAGGTACTTTTATTGGCTTTGTACTATCCAGTATTATAGTTAACCTTTTAAGCAGAATTTATATTGGTGCCGATATTGGTTACTTCCCCATTCAGTTTGAATTTTCGGTTTCTATGACCGGCGTTGGAGTTGGGTTATTGGTAACATTTTTTGCAGGATATATTCCGGCACGTAAAGCATCTAAAGTTGACCCTGTAGCCATATTTAGAAAGTAATGGAAAAGAAAGTAGTTTTAAGAACCA
>DATFTU010000253.1:0-10428 GCA_035261565.1 Bacteroidia bacterium | reverse complement strand
TTTGAGTAATAGGCATGAGGGTTTCTTGGAATATCTTTTGGTATTACATTCATTTCCAGTAACTGTCGAAAATGCTTCTGAGAAGTTATATTTAGTGGTTTTAAGAAGGCTTTTGAATCCTCATAACTTCGATAAATCTTCTTTTGGTTAGCAATTCTATCCGTTCCCAAAAAATCACCCCAACTTTTAAATTCAATATATGATTTATTTGGAGCAGAAGGTATAGTATCAGGTCTTTGCCCACTTTTCCTCCATGCAAAAAACTCGTGTTGTGTTTTTATTCCAAGCGCTTGGACATATTTTTTAGCTTGTTCATAAGACATTTTTTCTTTTTTTTGTTGTCCTGTGTTCCCTGTACCTAACCAATCTCCTAAGTCTTTCCATCCTGTGTATTTATAGATTTTTTCAGGAGTGCCGGGAATTGTCTTAGGTGCTTTGCCACTTCTGCGCCAAGCCCAATATTCATCCCGATTTTTTAGTCCTAATTTTCTCATATAAGTTCTCGCTTCTTTAAACGGCATATACTTAAAGCCTAACCAATCGTGCCAATTTACCCAGCCTTTCTTTTTATAATAGCTGTTAGGCGTATTAGGTATAAAAGAAGGGCGTTTGCCTTCTTTATTCCAAGTTGTCCATTGTATCTTTCGTTCAAATCCCAAACGGTGCATAAACTGCTTTGCTTGTTTGAAAGGTAAAAAGCCCGGTAATGAATCTGCCGGAATATTTTCCCATATACCAGCCTTTCTCCTAAGAAAATCTAAATATGATATATTTCTGTAACGACAGGTTTGTGAAATAGATAGCATCATCAAATATTCACGTAATCCCCTTTCGCCTACTTGCCCATTCACTCCTCTGCGATGCTGTGCAAATGCTTTTATAGCTGCTTCGGCATTATTGTTATTCCATGGAACATCATCGTGCATCAAGAAAGTCCATATTTCATCCCAATGTTTCTTAAGACGTTTAGCATATTTGATAGCAAGCTCACCGCCATATTCAGGGATTAAATACTTCTGATAAAATTGTTCTGTGTCTTTTAGGTGTTTCTCTAAATACTTTTTTTGTAACCCCTTTTTATCAATTGTTTCTATAATTGTTTTCAATAGTTTACCAAAAGAGGTAACAATTTCCTTGTATTCTGCATCAAAAGGGTTCTTGTATAAATCATCGTTCAAATCGCGAATTAAATGAATAAGACATTTTTGCCGCTTAACAGAAAGAATATCATAGCCCGGAAAAAAGTCAGTTATGATTATTCCTTTATAATCTATAAGCCACTCCTTTAAAAATTCAGCTTCTCTGTTTAGTGTAAAGTGGTAAAATACGGTGTTGGGTGTAGCAAATACCCACACGTAACCTTTGTCTTTAGATAGTCTTACAGTAGTTTCATCAATATGAATAACGGGGCTATTACGTATAGTTTGCCATATATAATCTACTTCGGGTTTCCAAAGCTTCCACCATTTATATTTTCTTTCTACTAAGTATAATGAGCTCATCCAAACGCTAAACTATAAAAAAATCAACTCTTTATCAATTACCAAATTTTAATATCAGGCTTAACCGCTAATATTTTTTTAACCTTTTTGAACCCTATTTAACTCTGCATAACCCTATTATTATGCAACGTTTCATTCTATCGCACTTTCGTTTTCATAACACAAAACGATGCGTAAAAATTCAGGCAAACATTATCGAATTATAGAAAATAAAAATTTTCTTATATATCATAACTTGTTGATTATCATTATATTTGTATGAGTACATTCGATGATAATAAAAAAATGTCTTTGTCGGAATGTAGAAAAATTCTCTGTGAAAATGGGAAGGTTTATACTGATGATGAAGTAATAAAAGTAAGAGATTATTTATATCACTTAGCTGACTTAGCGATAGACGCACTTGATAAAAATGCGAATGTAAACAGCGAACAACAAAATAAAAATAAAGGAAGAACTTAAATATAAAAACCATGAAAAAGCGAGCTATCATCTATACCCGTGTATCAACAGACGAACAAAATAACGGGTATAGTCCCGCCGACCAAAAAGATAAGCTCGAAAAATACTGTAACAATAACAATATTGAAATAGTTGGTTTTTTCCATGATGACGAGAGCGGCAAAACATTCGACCGCCCTGAATGGAATAAAATAATGAATTTCGTAAAGAAGAATAAAGGATATGTAGATAATATTTATTTTATTAAGTGGGATAGGTTTTCTCGTAACGTAGCCGAAGCATACATAACAATTCGAGATTTAAAAAAATTAGGCGTTGAACCGCAGGCAATTGAACAACCCTTAGACTTTGACATTCCTGAAACAAAGATTATGTTGGCTGTTTATTTAGCAGCTCCCGAAGTAGATAACGACCGAAGGGCATTAAATATCTTTCACGGTATGAGAAGGGGAAAAAAAGAGGGGCGTTGGTTAGGTGCGTGTTTAAGAGGTTATATAAACACTCGTGATGAAAATAATAGACCTATTATTGCACCTGAAGGGGGGTTGCAAGAACAACTCGTTAAGCGTGCCTTTACTGAATTTGCAACTGGTATGTATAATGCAGAAGAATTGAGGCGCAAACTTAATAAGGAAGGACTTACGTGTAATAGAAATTCGTTTTGGATGCTTTTGCACAATAAAGGTTATATAGGTAAAATATTAGTTCCCGCTTATAAAGATGAGCAAGCTCATTGGGTTGACGGCGTACATAAACCTCTTATTGATGAAGCCACATTTTATGCGGTACAGGATATTATACATGGCAGAAAAAAGAAAATACCTACTAAATTCAAAACGGTAAGGGATGAATTTCCTTTAAGAGGGCATTTAATTTGCCCAAAATGTAACAGGATGCTAACGGCATCTGCTTCCAGAGGGCGTGCAGGAAAATTATTTTTCTATTATCATTGCGGGGATGGCTGTAAAGAAAGACAAAAAGCATCTGACGTAAATGATTTATTCATTCCATTCCTATGTAAGTATAAAGCGGATAATGACACCGCAAATTTGTATGCAGCTATTTTAAAGAATAAATTAAAAGAATTTAGTACAACTGATAAGAAAGAACTTGAAGCGATAGCTAAAAGTATTGGAAAGCAAAAATTACGTCTTAAAAATGCGAAGGATTTAATGTTGGATGGCGAATTTTCAGCTAATGAATATAAGGATATGAAATTTGAGATTGAAGAGGAGATAGAAAAATTAAACAGGGATGAAGTAAACATCCGTGCGGGAATCGAAAACCATGATGCTAAGATTGATGATTGCTTAGATGTGCTTGTAAACCTTGATAATTACTATATTTTAAAGAATACGGAGGTAAAACAACGTATTATTGGTTCGATGTTCCCCGAAAAACTTTATTTTGAAAATGGACAATATCGAACCACTAAAGTTAATGAAGCTGTTTCAATTTTTTCCAGTAATAACAAGGCTTCTAAGCGTATTAAAAAAGGGAAGGGTTTACAAATTGTAAACCCTTCCCTCGGAGTGGTCTCGTAGGGAGTCGAACCCCAAACCTTCTGATCCGTAGTCAGATGCTCTATCCAGTTGAGCTACGAAACCATTTTAGAGGGCACAAATATACATAATTTATTTAACTTGCAAGGCGTAAAAACACCACATAAAATGTCACAAACAATCATAGAAAAAGCCTGGGAAAACCGAGAGCTTTTAAAAGATACGGCTGTACAAAATACTATTAACCAAGTAATTGAAGAACTTGATAAAGGAAGCCTTCGTGTGGCAGAGCCTTTACCCAATGGGCAATGGCAGGTAAACGAATGGGTTAAAAAAGCGGTTATTTTATATTTCCCTATTCGTAAAATGGAAACCATAGAAATGGGCCCCTTAGAGTTTCATGATAAAATGCAGCTTAAAAAAAATTATGCTCAACTTGGTGTACGTGTAGTACCGCATGCCATAGCCCGTTACGGGGCTTACCTGGCAAACGGTGTTATTATGATGCCCAGTTATGTAAATATCGGCGCTTATGTAGATAGTGGTACCATGGTTGATACCTGGGCAACCGTAGGCAGCTGCGCCCAAATTGGCAAAAATGTGCATTTAAGCGGTGGTGTTGGCATTGGTGGTGTGCTTGAGCCTGTACAAGCCGCACCGGTTATTATAGAAGATAATTGCTTTATAGGCAGTCGTTGTATTGTGGTAGAAGGCGTACGTGTTTGTAAAGAAGCCGTGTTAGGAGCCAATGTGTGCCTGACACAATCTACTAAAATTATTGATGTTACAGGCAAAGAGCCCGTTGAAATGAAAGGTATTGTGCCTGAGCGTAGCGTGGTTATTCCGGGGTCTTATGCAAAGAAATTTGCGGCTGGAGAATTTCAGGTGCCTTGTGCTTTAATTATTGGCAAACGAAAAGAAAGTACCGATTTAAAAACATCGTTAAACGATACGCTTAGAGAATATAACGTTGCTGTATAATTTTACTGCGATTTTTTTCTCAAATTTGCGCTATGAATTTTTCCGACATGCTTGCTAATCTTTTTACCATCCAGGGGTTAGTTAGCTTATTAACGCTCTCTTTGCTGGAAATTGTTTTAGGAGTGGATAATATTATTTTTATTGCTATTACCGCCGATAAACTTCCTGCAGGTCAAAGAGGCCAAGCACGTACAACAGGTTTAGTACTGGCAGTTTTTATACGTATAGCTTTATTATTTACGCTTAGCTTTTTATCATCACAAGAAGCCCCTCTATTCAATATAGCCGGTCATGGTATTACCTTGCGCGATTTAATTTTCTTTGGCGGAGGTGTTTTTTTATTATATAAAACCGGGGGAGAAATCCGGGAAAAAATTAATGGGGAAGAAACCGAACATAAAACCAATTCAAAAAAAGTTAGTGTTGCAAATATTGTATTTCAAATAATTTTAATTGACATTGTTTTTTCTTTTGATTCTATTTTAACAGCTATTGTTGTTTCTAAAAACCTGATTATAATGGGCAGCGCCGTAGTTATAGCCATGGCTGTAATGGTACTGTTTTCGGGTGTGGTGGCCGATTTCATTAATAAAAACCCGCGCATTAAAATGCTGGCACTAACCTTTTTACTGGTAATTGCTTTATTACTATTAGCCGATTCGATAAAAACATTTACAGGCTTTGAAATTGAAAAAAGCTATGTATATGCTGCCTTAGGTTTCTCATTAGTAGTAGAACTGCTAAATATGTGGGAGGAGAAAAAAAGGAAAAACTAATTTTATTTAATCTTTCCGGCAGGAAGATAAACTACTTTTTTAGTTTCAAAAAAATCTTCTGTAAAATAGTCGCTTAAATTAAACACCTGTGTGTTTTTGCCAAAAGGCTTTAACTCAGCGGTTAAATCACCACCTTTTAAATAGAGCAAACCATTTTTAAATGTATTAAAGCTATTGGCAGAAAAACTTTTTCTAATCCATAGCGTAAAAGCCGATAATTCGGTTACTGCACGGCTCACTACAAAATCATATTTAGTAGTAAGCAATTCGGCACGAATTTGTTGTGCTGTTACATTTTTTAAACCAAGCGCTGTGGCCACTTCTTTTACCACGGTAATTTTTTTGCCGATAGAATCAACCAAATGAAACTGGCAATCAGGAAATAATATAGCCAGCGGAATGCCCGGAAAACCACCTCCTGTACCCACATCAAGCACGCTTGTATTATCGGCAAAAGGCATAACCTTGGCAATGCCTAATGAGTGCAACACATGGTGTATGTATAATTGCTCAATATCTTTTCGTGAAACAACATTTATTTTTTCGTTCCACTCTTTATACAAACTTTCCAGTTGTATAAATTGGTCTTTTTGCTGTTGGCTTAAAGCAGGAAAATAATGGAAAATAATTTCGGCGCCTTGCACAGTTAAAAGTTTTTTTGTCGCTTAACAATAGTAAGTAGTAAGTCGCGGGCCCTGAAAAGGCGTGTTTTAACCGTACTTAAAGGCAGGTTAACCCGCTTAGCAATTTCTTCGTTGCTTAACTCTTCAATATAAAACAGCTCCACAATCTCACGATAGTTAGGTTTTAATTTATCGATAACTGCACGTATTTTTTCAATATTTTGTTTCCTTATAACGCTTTCCTCAGGGTCTAAACCAGTCCCTTTTACAAGTGTAGAAAGGTCTTCTCCCCCATCGCTATCAATAGGTTTATTTAACGACACTAAGCCTTTATGCTCTTTATTTCGGCGTAAAAAATCAATAGCGTTGTTTGATGCTATTTTAAACAACCAGGTACTAAAGGCAAAATTTGTAGAGTATTGCTCCAGGTTTTTAAAGGCTTTGCCAAAGGCTTCAATAGTTAAATCTTCGGCATCATCTTTATTATTGTTTACCATCCTAAGCAGCATAAAGTAAACAGGCTCCCAATAGCGTTTCATTAGCTCGGCATAAGCCTTTTGGTCATCATGCTTTAGGGCGCGCTCAATCAGCTTTATATCATAAAGTGCTTTAGCCGAAAAAAATCTATCCTCTCCTAAGTTTTCCATTTACGGGTTTTCGAAAACATTTTTTGCATGTGCCACATAGGGTATAAGAATAGCAATAAAAACTCGTAAACCAAAAAACCCAGTACTAAATCTTTTTCTTCTAACTTTTTAGCCGCTTTTTGGTACACTATCATTTGTATTATATTCTTAACTAAGAAAAGAGCTGCCGTAAAAATTATCAGGTCTAATATAAATAAAGAGAGAATAAGTAAAAAATAAAAAAGATAATTACTTAGATACAGGATACCTAAACGGTTTTTTGAACGACTATTGTAAATAGACGAAGTACTTAAGTGGCGGGTTTTTTGCTGGTTCCACTCATCAAAGTTTTTCGCCGGAATGGAGTACGTAAGGCTATCCTTACTTACAACCGCCACCGCATTAGTGGTGGTGGCATTTTGATTGATAAACAAATCATCATCGCCCGAGTTAATATGATAATGTGTAGAAAAGCCTTTGTTTTTAAAAAACAACTCTTTTTTATACGATAGGTTTCTGCCCACACCCATATAAGCCTTATTATCTATGGCTAATGATATATATTGTAAAGCAATGGCAAACGTATCAAAGCGTATAAGCTTATTTAAAAAGCTTTTTTCGGCACGGTAAGGCCCATAACCAATTACAATTTCTTTTCCCGGTCCATAACCTTTAACCATTTCACTAATCCAGTGTTCGCTTTGCGGATAACAATCTCCATCGGTAAATAAAAGGTGTTCGTATTTTGCACCTTTTATACCCACCATTAAGGCAAACTTTTTTCCGTGCTTATAATACTCATCTTCTTTAATAGTAATAATATGCAGGTTCGGAAAAATTTTGGCGTACTCGCGTAACACATCATCTGTGTTATCGTAACTGCAATCATTCACTACAATTACTTCAAACTTAGGGTATTCCTGCGTTAAAAATTTAGGAAGGAATTCGGTTAAATTATCTGCCTCGTTTTTAGCACAAATAATTACCGAAACAGGTGGTTGTTCGGTATTTTTGGGTGCTTCTTCTTCTTTATAAAAAGCAATTTTACCATACAAAAATAAATACACCACTATTTGATGCAAGGCAACCAACGCAAAACAAGCTACTAGCCAAAAACCAATACTCTGAAAATCTATAACGGGCATATTGCCGCGAAGTTACGCAGCACAGCCTACATTAATTGTTTTACCTTTGCAAAAATTAAACAAAGTAATTAACAATGCCTAAAGCTGTAATTTTTGATATGGACGGTATAATTATAGACTCTGAGCCACTTTGGCGACGAGCTATGATACGTGTTTTTAATGCCAGCGGCTTGCCCTTTACCGATAACGATTGCCGCGTTACCACAGGCATGCGCATAGACCAGGTAATTGCTTTTTGGAACAACAAAACACCTTTTACAAAAGATGAAAATGCTGTAAGAAACAACATTGAAGACCATTTGTGTGGATTAATTTCCGCAGAGGGAAAGCCTATGAAAGGCCTGCAACAGTCTTTAGATGTTATTGCCAGTCAAAATTTGATTATTGCCTTAGCTACTTCTTCTTCCGAAAAATTGATTAAATGTGTGCTGAGTGTTTTAAACATAGAATGTTATTTTAAACACATACAATCTGCCGAGCACCTTGTTTACGGCAAACCCCACCCCGAAGTATTTTTAAAATGTGCCGAAGCCATTAATACAAAACCCGGTGATTGTTTAGTTTTGGAAGACTCCTTAAATGGCATTATTGCAGCAAAAGCAGCCGGAATGGGCGTTATTGGGATTCCGGAAGAGCACAACATAAACAACCAAAAATTTTGTATAGCCGATGTAACCTTACATTCTTTGCAAGAAATTAATTCAGAAATCATTAAACAATTCTAAGCTTGAAATTTACTTTACAACACAACGACCCATCCTCAAAAGCGCGTGCAGGCACTATTGAAACAGCCCACGGTACTATTGAAACACCCATTTTTATGCCGGTTGGTACAGCTGGTACCGTAAAAACTGTTCATCAGCGTGAATTAAAAAATGATATTAAGGCCCAGATAATTTTAGGAAACACCTATCACTTATACTTGCGCCCCGGCGTTGATGTGCTTGAAAAAGCGGGCGGCCTGCATAAATTTAATGGTTGGGATAAACCTATACTTACTGACAGTGGGGGTTATCAAGTCTTCTCGCTTTCTGCACAACGAAAAATTACGGAAGAGGGTGCAACCTTTAAATCGCACATTGATGGCTCTAAACATATGTTTTCACCAGAACGAGTGATGGACATTGAGCGCAGCATTGGTGCTGATATTATGATGGCTTTTGATGAGTGCACACCCTACCCTTGCGAATTGGATTATGCCCGAAAATCTATGCACATGACGCATCGTTGGCTCGACCGCTGCATTGCACGCTTTAACAGCACGCCCGATAAATACGGGTATGAGCAAAATTTATTTCCTATTGTACAAGGAAGTGTTTATCCTGATTTACGCAAACAATCTGCTGAATATATTGCTTCAAGAAATTTGAGTGGAAATGCCATTGGCGGCTTATCGGTTGGTGAGCCAGCTGAAATAATGTATGAAATGACTGATATGGTTTGCGAAATTCTGCCAAAAGATAAACCGCGTTATTTAATGGGCGTGGGCACGCCTGTAAATATTTTAGAGAGTATTGCCTTAGGTGTAGATATGATGGATTGTGTAATGCCCACCCGTAATGCCCGGCACGGTTTGTTGTTTACACGCAACGGCATCATCAATATAAAAAACGAAAAATGGAAAAACGATTTTTCGGCTATTGATGCCGAGAGCGATTGTTTTGCCGATACACAATACAGCAAAGCTTATTTGCGCCATTTATTTACCTGCGATGAAATGCTGGGCCTGCAAATTGCCAGTGTGCACAACCTTACTTTTTATTTGTGGCTGGTAACTGAGGCTCGTAAAAAAATTATTGAAGGCACTTTTGCCGGTTGGAAAAACCAGATGGTTATAAAAATTGGCCAGCGATTATAACATATCAAGCTGACTGCCCTCATTAGTTTTTATTTTAGGAGGCTTTATTTTTAATCCTGTAACTTTTTCCATTCGGTTACTAAAGTATATTGCCAACTCAGGTGTTAAACCTTTATCAGGACTATGGATAAAAAAATAAAATTCTTCCAATCCTTGTTGTATCCATGTGTTAAGTCGTTCTACCCATTCATTTATTCGGGTATAATCAGTAGGGTGTAAATCATTAGCCACAAAACGAATAAAAGCCGTTTTGTTAGTTAAGCGCTGGTGCAATACATCTCTCCGCCCGGCCACATCAGTTATAACAAGCGATATATTGTTTTTGTATAAATAGTTGCAAAGCATTTTAAATTCTTCATTCCCCTCTTCAAACCAACTTTCGTGTCTTAGTTCTATAGCTAATTTCCTGATAGGGTTGCCATCTAAAAAATCCAATAAATAATTTAATCCTTTTGTATTAAAGCTTGGTGCTAATTGTAAGAAAGAAGTTCCAAGTTTATTTCCGAAAGTTTGTATGGTATCATTAAAGTGTTGGGCCAGTTCAATTGACTGGCTAATATTTTGTGTATGACTAATAGACTCATGTACCTTGGGGCAAAACTTAAACCCATCGGGTACCGCCTCTGTCCAGCGCTTTACAGTTTCTTTATCGGGAACGCGGTAATGCGTTGCGTTTAACTCAATAGTATTAAACTGCCGTCCATAATATTTTACATAGTTTTTAGCGCCTGCTTTATCGGGATATATTTTCTTTTTCAGGTTTTCATCAGCCCATACAACAGTGCCTAAATAGGCAGCAATATTTTCGCTTTTAACTCCTCCTAATACTTTCTTAATACCGGCATGGTCGGGTGGTAAATTAAAATTAACGTTTTCAATATTTTCTAAGCGGCCAAATTTCATTTAGGCAAAATTCTGATTTTTTATAGAAGAAAATCATTTATTTTCAGATA
>DATFTU010000252.1:0-2527 GCA_035261565.1 Bacteroidia bacterium | reverse complement strand
TCTTTTCATTCCTGTTCAAATAATAAAAAATACTTTTTAGAAACGGGCATTTACACTATTAGCGAAACTCCAACTGAATATAAACGCTTTTTCAATAACAGGTCTTATAACATAACCCCTAAAGCAATAATTGATGTATGTGGTTTTCGGGAAGTTTGGATGGCTCCGCCGACGGAAAATTTTTAATTAATGTTGTTTTAACCCAACCGGCAACTACTGTATGGACTGCTGCCACCCAAAAACTGGTAGGTAAATACTTGGTGTTTATTGTAGAAGATAATATAATAATGATTCCTCAGGTATCTGCACCCATTACCGATAGTTCGATGCTAATAAACGGCAATTTTACCGAAGAGCAAATGATAGCGTGTTACAAACAAATCAAGTCTTCAATGGATGAGGTTAGAGATAAATAAATTTCACACTATCTTAAAAATTAAAATAACTCAGCCAACAATCTTCTCAACCCTTTTCTTCAACTCAGGCAATACGGCTGAACCAAACCATTGGTTTTTGGCCTGCCAAATATTATTGCGCGGCGATGGGTGTGGCAAAACAAAATACCGGGGCAAATAATTTTTAAAGTTGCGCACGGTTTCGGTTAAGGTATCTTTTGTTTTATCGCCCAGGTAATAATTCTGGGCATATTGTCCAACCAATATAACAAGTTTCACGTCGGGCATAAAATCAAAAAGTTTTTGGTGCCACAAAGGCGCGCATTCAGGGCGAGGGGGTAAGTCGCCTGTTTTGCCTTTGCCCGGGTAACAAAAACCCATAGGCATTAAGCCCAGTATATCGGTATTATAAAAAGTATCTCTGTCAATACCCAGCCAGTTGCGCAGGTTATCGCCGCTTTTATCATTCCAGGGTATGTTGGTGTTATGCACTATGCGCCCCGGGGCCTGCCCAATTAAAACAATTTTACTTTTACTGCTAACCTGTAGTATAGGGTTAACTCCGTCTTTTAAGTGCGGTTTACAAACCGCGCATTTTTTTATATCGGCTAATAATGTATCCACTTTACATTTAAAGATACCACTTTTATTTTAGCGGTAATCTTTAAATTTAATATGTAAAATAACTCCCGGGCAAGTACAATTGTTAGGGTTTATAATTATCTTTAATTTTGTTAAAAGCCTTAAACCGTATAAAAACGGATTTAAATTTGAACGCGAAAAAATGTTAAGTGTTAAAATAAATAAGGAATCGTTTAAGCTGACTTACCTGCCCGATTATGCAAATTATTTGCTGGTAAACAAACTAACCGAGTTTGTTACAGTTGGTATACGTTTTTCGCGCGAGGCCGATTTGCCTTTGCTTAAACCGCTTAGCAAATATAGCGAGCAAGAGCTGGTTAAGCTGGGCATGGAATCTAACCGCCATATTTTAGAAGCCCTGGCTCAAAATAAAATTGCCGACCATATAGAAGAAAGTGCAAAAAAATGGATAAGCAACTCACTCAGCATATTCGACAGGGATGATATTACGGCCGAAGATTTAACCTTAGGTTTTTATTTGCGGAGAAAAATTTTTGCTCACTTTTTAGATGCGTACACCAAAAATGTTGTATTGCAAAAATTTATAATTGCCGAAGTTGATACGTACACTACGCAGGAAGAGTTAATGGCTTACAATATTTACCTTAACATACAACAGGAAAAACTAAAGCAAGCCAATAAAAATTTACTGTTTCATAAAGAGATATTGTTAGGCGGCGAGGAGCTTGGTGGCACGGGCTCGTTTTCACTTAATATGAAATACCCCGAAAAAAGTTTTTACACACCCGAGTATAAAAAAATTTTAGAGATTGACGACCAGATAGAGTTTAACGAGTTTATGCAATACGTACATACTGATGATAAAACATTGTTGCTCTCTAAAATTGAATCGGCGTATAAAGTGGGCGGCAAATACGAAGTTAAGTACCGGTACAAAAAAAGTACCGAAGAAAAACATATTTGGTCTAAAGGCTTTATTATGGTTGAAGATGGCAAACCCATTGTTATACGCGGCATTATTAAAAGAATAGCGTAAGCCAGGTTGCAATTGCCAGGTTTTTTGTTTTAAGCCGCACTTTTATGATAATGCTTAATAGATTTTAGTTCGGCGCGTTTGTGGTTTTGGCCTCCCTCAATATAAAAATCATCTTGAAGGTCAAGCAAAAAGAAATGAAGAAAAATAAAAAATCAGATTAATCAACCCTTAGTAATATTATTTTCCCCTTTCTCATTCAAAACAACATCAAGCGTATTAAGTGCGGCCTGCAAATGCGCCTGCAATTTTTTAACCTGCTGTGCTAAAAGCATTTTATCGCAGGTTAACTCAATTTCAAGTTTAGTTTTTGGTAATTTCTTTTTCATTCTATGAGCTAAGTTATAAATAAAATCCATAACCGACAAATTTGTCGCTCATATTTTGTTGGCTATTGCAGACTTTTAGGACAGTGAAAAAGTCCTACAAAACACAATTACAAAAATTCGGTAAAGAAGTTAAGCGTTTACGTGCCGAACATGCAGTAACCCAGCAA
>DATFTU010000251.1:0-7218 GCA_035261565.1 Bacteroidia bacterium | reverse complement strand
GTTTACAATGGCCGTGGTATCTCCAGAGCATAAAATACCTCCTCCCTGGCCCGAAGTGCCTGAAGCCGTATTATTGGCAATTAAGTTATTGGTAATAGTTGGGTTTGCGCCACTTGTGGCAATAATAAAAATGCCGCCCCCCGATTGCGAGCCATTATTAACAATAATATTATCTGTAATGGTTGAATTGTTTAAACGGGCTGTAATGCCACCACCGTACCCACCGCCGCTCATTGTATTATATGAAATAGTATTATGGTTAACGTTGCTTAAAATCTGGTCATCTAAATAAATACCGCCGGCCCAATACGAAGAAATATTATATGAAATTGTGTTATACGAAATGGTACCATTGCCGGCAAAAATGCCCACACACATTGTTATGTGTAATAACATTATTATAAATAGTAAGATTGGTGCCCCCCCAAATACCAGCGCCATTATTATAGGATACTTTGTTGCCTGCTATATACGGGTTACTGGTATTTAGTATATAAATGCCCCCGCCCGAATTATACGATATAGTATTATTTATAATAACCGGGCTCGCATTTGTACAATAAATAGCGTTAACCGTGTTATTTTTAAGCAAGCAATTTGAAACTACAGCCTTAGAGAAATTATTAAACATAAAAGCACCTCCGTATGGGTCGCTGCCCGATGAGCCATTTGCTATACCATATTGCATACTGCAATAAAAAAATTTAGATGTATCGTTGTTTGCCGTAGTATTATCAAACCGTACACCGTACCATCCGATGCTTGTGTTTGTAGTTGTAAAATAAATACTATCAGTTGGGTTGCCCATAGCTAAAATGCGGCCCAAGGCAAGTATTTTGTAATGCCCCTGAAAACTAACTACAACGCCGGGCTGTATGGTTAATGTAGAATCATTGGGTACCACCACACTGCTTTGAATAATGTAAGGAGACCCAGCCAAAGTCCAGGTACCATATACTGCGCCGCCTGCAATAGTTGTTTGTGCATTAGTGTTTAAACCTAATACAATTGATAAAGCCAATAATATTTTTTTCATACGCTAAAATTTATAGGACAATATACAAAAAGCCCCGCATGTGCGGGGTTTTTTATCGTAATGAAATTAGCACATATTACTCTTTTTCTTCCACCACTTTTTTAAGTCCGTCCAACATGCTTTTCCAGTTTTTCTCCGATTCTTCCTTTGCCTCTTCCGTTTTATTTTTGTCCTGCAATAAAGTAACCGTGGTTTGCCCGTCTTCGGCTAATAAGTCAATGGTTACCGTGTGGTAATTTTCGGGCACATCTTCCTCTCCCGACATAGGGCTAAAATGACTGTACTGCAATTTTTTTTCGGCCTCTATATCCAAAATTTCTCCTTTGTCTTCATACTTCTTGCCTTTAAACTCGCCACTCCAGGTTATTTTACTTCCTTTTCCCCAATCGCAAGCAACAGTTGCACCCATCATGTATTTTTTAATTAGTGTGGGGTTGGTTAATCCCTCCCAAACTTTGGCAATAGGGGCATTAATTTTAACGGATGCCTTGGCAGTTAAATCATTTTTCATAACAAGGTAATTTGGTTTGTATTAACCTTTATAAAAAACTATGCCAGTACGTTTTCTTTAATTAAAATACTATACAGTATTGTCAGTACCGGTATGAGAAGATATTACAACCGTACCGCCTATTTTATCGTGAATGCCCCGGTGGTTGTTATCAACTAACACACTAATTAAAAGAGATAAAGTAATAACAGCCCCTAAATTAGTAGTATTAATTTCATACTCGGCAAACCACCGGGTTACTAAAACAACGGATACTACATTGTATAAAATCCATATGAGTTGCCTTTTGAAGGCCTGAAATACAGATACTTTTTGTTTAGTATTAAAATCAACCAACTTAATATAAAATAATTTTTTGCCAATAGTTTGGCCCGATGTGGCATGAAAAAAAATAAAATAAGCTGGGCTTAGCAAACCAATAAGACTGGCCGCAACATCAGATAGTTGTACCAAAAAAGCTATTACTACAAGGGCAATAGAAATAATTATGCAATCAATAAAATAGGCTACACCGCGTGCAAGTATAATTCTCCGGGCCGAGTCTGATATAGTAATCATATAAGTAAAAAAAGCTGTTAGCTAAAGTAATTAAATTAATACACAAACATCCCATCACCTTCTTCTTTATCCGAACCTAAAAAGTAAGTAGGTTTATCATTACCAAAGCGGTACAAATTATAATCATCGGCAAAGGCATAGCATAAAAAGTAACGGGTTAAATCAATAAAATGCCCATAGGGCTGGTAGGTTTTGCCTGTATCTTTATCTCTTACAACTTGCTTGTCAATTTTTCCGTTGGCATCCTCCTGCGCGTTTTCAAAATCGCGTATAGTAGTTTTGCAGCTTTGGTTTACAAAAAATTGCAGCCCGTTAAAATCCCCGTCAAGCAGGGTATTAAAAAAATCTAACGATTGCCTTACCGCCGGGTGGGCTTTCAATACCCGTAACTCCGGGTTAAACCGCCTTAGCTCATGTTGCATAATAAAAAACAAATGCTCGCCCGCTTGCAGTTTTACATCTTCTTTTTGGCTGGCAGGGTCGCCATACAAATACATTTTTTCTTTATGATGCCTGTACCTGCGTTTAATTTCATCAGCCACCCAACTGGTTTTGTTGTTAGGGTGTTGCGCTGCAATTTCATCAATTAAATAAATATTTTTCTCTTCCACCTGAAAAATACCACAGGGAAAATACGGGTTCACATTCTCATCAAAACTTATGTGCAAAGCCAGGTTTGGATTATACGTATAATGCCCCACATGTTTTTCAAACGCAAAACATTTAAGCACCTCGCCACCGCTTATGCGCTTGCCCCACAAACCCAAAGTATATACCTGGTAATAGTAAGGGTTGGTTGTTTTATAACTCTCGTGCCGGGCAATGCGTGCCTTGTTGCAATAAGCTAAATTGTTGTGGTATGTAGTATGTGTGGCCGTTATACTGCGGTAATACATACTGCCATCGGGCATTTTGTACGCCAGCTTATCGGTAAAACTATATTCGTTTTTTTCAATGTGTTTGGCAAAATAATTTTTATAGAGCCAAAAATCTTTATAATCGCCCACACACTCGGGGTTAAAGCTAAACCACTCCTGCACATCGCCAAAATTATTGCGCAGCGTAGTGCTGGCAATTATGTAATCACTCTCGCTAAGTTGGTTGCCTTCCTCGTACCAGGCGCAACTTGGGTTGCTTATCGATTTTAGTTTGCCGGCGTCATCGCAGCCGCGCGCCAAAAATTTGTTGCCGTTAAAGCAATGTATCTCTAAGGGTTGCTGCTTAAAGGTAAACAGGTGTTCAATTTTCCACTCCGTACATATATCCTTTATCAGTTGCCACTGGCTATCCTTTATACTCTCAAACGTTTTTTTAAATAATATGCACCTAAAGTATTTTTGCTGCAAACAATCCAGTATAAGTTTTTGCGCTATAAAGTACGATTTTCCACTATCCCGCCCGCCCCACAAAAAAT
Organism: Bacteroidia bacterium; assembly: GCA_035261565.1. Taxonomy (GTDB): domain Bacteria; phylum Bacteroidota; class Bacteroidia; order B-17B0; family Aurantibacillaceae; genus PALSA-968. The sequence goes on along the minus strand of DATFTU010000251.1, from coordinate 3,699 downwards.
TAAGGCTTGCCGTGCTGTGCAACAAATGGCGGTAGCAGGGCAAAAACAAATCTTCATCTATTTGCAGGTTAACATGCACTACCCGGCTTGCTTTTTTACGATGGATATGTTTACCGTATTAGGTTCCAGCAACTCCTGTAAATCATCGGCGGTAATTATTTTAACGGCCAGCGGGTAAAATGCCGACGGGTTTGCCCTGCCCCAAGCCAGCAAACTACTTTTGGGGTCGGTTTGCATTTCGGCAAAGGCAAATTCAAAAGCTTCTTTTAGCGTGGGTGTTTTTTTATCATCAGGCATGGGCAAATTGTATTTACCCAAAAGTACAAATTATTTGGAAAAGTACAAAATTAAATAATACAGCATGTTTATACAATTTTATTACTTTTAAGAAAAATTACTTATGCGCATTTGCTTTATACTTGTTTTAGTAGCCCAATTGGGCACCGCACAAATTATGGATATACCCGAAGGTGTACGTTACAAACCCACCACCGATAAGGTTAATCAAAAAGCCGAACAACTTTTACGTAAAGAGCTGGGCCCAAAACCATCTTACAAACTTTTTAATATTATGTTATGTATTGGCCCTGCCTTATGGGATATTTATAAAGAAGATACGGCCCTAAGTAATATTGAGGGAGGAAACCTTCAGCTACAAGAGCCTGTTTACGATAAAAACCACAAGCAAATAGATACCATCATAAAAATTGGCAAGTTTATACAAGCCAAACCCGACTTTAAAAAAGTGTGGGATCGTTTACGAAAAGAGTGCGATGGGCAAGAACTTATTTTCCGAAAATTTAAGCGGGATGAATTGACTTACTTTTGGTCGGTAATTCCGTATGATATTGAAGAACCCGTTTTTATTGTAGAAACTAAACTACACACTTACATAATAGATATTGATAACAATAAACTTGTTTGGCTGGATGCCATCAGGTAAAACACAAAAACCATAATTAACCGTTTATGAAACCCTGCTTAACCCTCGTTTTCTTTTTATTCAGCCTCTCGTTTTTTGCGCAAGATGAGTGGGCATCCTGGGACAACAAATATACATCTGTAAAATACGCTGATGTTATTAAAGCCGAAAGAAAATATGCCGACAGTATTGAGAAAGATAAAAACATAGCGCAATACTACTCGCGCATTGGGGCTTACAAACTTAACATAAAATACCTGGGCAAATCGCGCCCGGTCGATAAAGAGGTGGCAAAATCCATGCAGGCTGTATACAAACTTTTTATTGGCAACCCCTCGCAATTAAACCCCATGCTAAAAAACGAATTTTTATTTGATGTAAACGGCACCCAGGTTTGGATGCCAGTACAAAGCGTATTAGAGGCTGACTTTAAAAAAGAAATACCTGCCCAAAGTATGGTTACCGTGTATTGCATGTTTTTAAACGAACACACTCAAGCGGGCAAATTATACAACATCTTTTTTATTTCCGAGTTCCGCAACGATTAATGGCATAATATCATGTATTTTATATTAAGCGTAATCATAAAATCTGTCTTATTAAAATCTAACATTTGGCCAAACAAATTATAACTGCTTGCGTACAGCAATAAAATAGTTATATAATATTTACCATAAATTTTATCCATTTGCAATAACTCTATGTTTTTTGTTTTCTCTACTTTTTTTTAAAATCTAGCTAGTCGGTTTTAATCTCATGCCATTCTCAACGGGTTACTTGTCCACTAAAACGTCAAATTTTATAGGTTTGTTGCCAAATAATTTTCCCGCTTTCATTTTTTTGCTAACCGCTTTTCCATTAGCAATAATTGTAAATGTAATATATTTGTGTTGCACGTAATATGCGTGTCTTTTTTCTTTACTAACACCGGTAAAGCAAATAAACCCCGTACGAGAGTCGCCAGAAAATTCATATTCTCCATTTTTATCCGTTTGTAAAAGCAGAGAATCCTTGCCCTTATAACCCTCATCTATTATCAATAAAAAAGATAAATTACTATATGGTTTTTTTAGTTTACTTGCTATTTTTCCTTTCAATATATAATCACAGTAGCTTTCATTACCAATATCGCTATAATATAAAATAGAAAAATCTTTCACATTTACCGTAAAAGTATCCGTAACATTTACAAGCGGCGAATTGCTAATTTCTGCTCCGGGCCATTCTTTTATTTTTATAGTATCCTGCCTAAGGCTAAAAGCGGTTGATACACTTTTAAATTTAATAAAGGCTAAATCGTCCAATTGATAAAGCACCTGGAATTTGGAATTCTCTCGTCCACAAAATAGTATTTGATTTTTTCCTTCCTTACTCTTAAAATGGCAGTAGTTTTGTGACAACCAATAATAGTAGCCTGTTTTCAAATCACAACATTCTTTATACTTAGCAACTATAGCCACAGAGTCCATAAAAATTGAATCCGTATTTTTTCTATAACTAATAATATTTTCAGCCTTAAGTTTTAGCGTAACGCCTAAAGTTGTATAGGTCCAGTTTTCCATATTTATACTATTCTCTATAAACTGTGTTTTTTTATCGGGCTGCCCAAGTGTTTCAATAATAAAATTTTTGGTTAATGTTTTCTTTTCAACATTTTGTTCAAGTAAACGTTCAAATTCACTACTTTCAAAAAAAACTTTCAAATTAAAACTATTAATCGCACTATCAATTTTTGTTGAGTCTGCAGTTTCAACCCACAGCGGCTTATTTGTAAATAATTTAAACCCAACCGATGTAAATTCACCTCCCGACTCAAATAAATGATAATACACCCGGCCTTTTTCTTCTAACTCTTTATTAAGTTCACCAATTGTGTTGGCTTTACCCATATATTTTTTTCCATCAGGATAATATTTTTGTAACTTTTGCGCATAGCTTTCAACACAAGTTACAATCAATAGTAAAATAATAATTAATCTTATTTTCATTCTCTAAATAATTTCCACCAATTCAATTATGCCTATCGCTTACCACGCCATTTGCTTAGCTCTGGTATTACCAAACACCAACTAATACATAAAAAACTTTAGTTAAAGATACTATTTTTGGTTTGCGCTACACCCTGTATTACGCTAATCCATTTTTTTAAGTAAATGTTAATTCTCATAAAATGGCATGATTTTGGTTTAGCTTTGTGTAAATATTAAAAAACTAAAAAATGAAATCATTAAAAATATCTTTAGTTGCCTTGTTATTGGTTGCAGCAAATTTTGCCTGGGCACAAAAAGCCCCTAAAAATGCCGAAGAGCGTGCCACCGCAAAAACCGAACAACTAAACCAGCAAGTTACACTAACACCCGAGCAGCAAAAAGCCGCTTACGATGCCTATTTGCAAAACGCCCAACAAATGGATGCCGACCGTGCCAAATACAAAAACAACGTTACCGAGTTACGTGCCGCACGCCTGCAAAACCAGCAAGTGTTAGATGAAAGCATAAAAAAAATACTTACCGATGCCCAAAAAGCCAAACTCGATAAAATTGCGCAAGAGCAAAAAGCAAAACAAAGGCAAATTGGCCAGCTAAAAACCGACGAAACCAAATCGGGCAAATAAAAAGCCCGGTTTTAAATTTTGCTTTTGTAACTATTGGGCAATTTAGCTTTAAGCTTAAAAAACTCACCCAGGTTTCTAAAATCAAAATTATTTGGCGAACTTCTTACAACAACATGGTATTTTTTTGCTTGCCTGTATTGTTCTCCCTGTAAATATAGCTTTC
>DATFTU010000250.1:0-3021 GCA_035261565.1 Bacteroidia bacterium | reverse complement strand
CCAAATTAAGGCCGTAAGCAAAACCCAATGCGGCATTATTTATGGCCCAATCACCTTCCGAACCTGCTCCATGAGCCATCCAACCGGTACAAGCTGTGGTGGCGGTAGATACCGACCAATCTTCGGTAACCGGTGTGGTGGTTGGTGTAACGGCACTGCATATATAGTATGTTAAATTTAAATTTTTGTTAGTGCCAAATGTATTGGCCGGATATGCATTAGCTGAAATATAATAAGTTGTTGTAACCGGGCATACAAATGTTAAGCTTGATTTTGAAGGACAGGTACCTTCATCATTTGCTGCAACTAAAGTTCCTCCGGGCGATGCCCCACTGTATACATTTAAAATAAGATCTTCGGTATTTGTAGTAGCACCACAAAGTGAAAAATAATAGCAGACACCGGCAGTACCTGAAAAACTCCAATATGGAACTGTGCCATTGGGGTTAAAATTTGCTGTTGTTTGTGATGTAGTAGTAGGCGTTATAGTTCCTTTATTGCTTGTACCGGCTATACTCCATTGTGCTTTTGTTATTTGGCAAACGCAGAAAATAAACAGCCATATGAGTATATATTTAGTTGTTAAAAGTCTGTTTATAGTATAATTCATACCTTGTTTTTATTCTTTAGTAGTTTAATTATTGCAGCAAGTCGGATTTAACATAAACTTGATAAAATAGTAACATACCAAAGTTAAGGCAAGGCAAAACCAATGGAAATAGAGTGATTTACTCAATTACATAAGAAAATCACCCTATGTTAACAGAAAGTTAATAAAGCAACTTAAAAGACTAGTCTATGATATTATTTTGGATGGCATATCGTATTATGCCGGCTATATTATGAACATCTAATTTTTTCATAATATTGGTACGATGGTTATCAACTGTACGCGAGCTGATAAACAGTTTTTTACTTATTTCAGTATTAGACAGCCCCTGTGCAATAAATTTAAGAATTTCAATTTCTCTGGCTGATAAAGGAGTAATGGGTGTGATTGTATTTTGTTTCGATAAAATATCTTTATACTCGGGCTTAGCAATAGATAGTGCAATATCCGCACTTAAATATTGCTTGCCATCACTTACTTGTTTTATGGCACGGTATAATTCTTCTTTACCGACCGATTTAAGAAGATACCCGGATACACCCGCATCAATCATTTTATTAATTAATGATTTTTCGTTAAACATGGTAAGCGTTATTATTTTTACTTTTGGGTACTGCTTAACCACCTCACAAGTGGTTTCAAAACCATTCATTACAGGCATATCTACATCCATAAGTACAATATCAGCCTGCTGACGGGCCAGTTTATCAAGAGCCTCTTTACCATTAAGCGCTTCGGCAATTACGACAATATCACCAAACTCTTCTAGTGAGGATTTAATACCATCAATTACAATTTGATGGTCGTCTACAATCATTAATTTTATTTTCTGCATAGTTGTTGTTTATATGGGTACTCTGATGGTTGTTATGGTTCCTTTTATAGGCGACGGCTCATATAAAACTGTTCCGTTTAACGCTTCGGCACGTATGGCAATATTTAATAACCCCATGCCCGTATTACCTGTTTTAGGAATATGGGCTTTAGCTGTTTGTATGTCGTAATCAAACTTCACACCGTTATCTTCAACTATTACAATTAGCTGCTTGCCTACTAAATGCAAGTGAACACTAATTTCGGTTGCATGAGCGTGTTTTAAAATATTGCTAAGTATCTCCTGAAAAATACGAAAAACACCAATTTTAATATGTTCATCAAACTGCTTGTCAGCAGAAAAAGTTTCAAAGCTATATCTTATACCTGTATTTTTTAAGGTTTTATCCAGCAAATCATTAACCGCCCCGCTAATGCCAGTTTCATTTAATGTACGAGGCATCATTTTAAGGGCAATGTTGCGTAATTCAATATTGGCGTCATCCACCATTTTAATTGACTCTTTAACATTAGATACCCCAATGGAAGGTAATTTTTTTTCCGCATATTTATCAGCCTTTTCTAAATTCATTCGTAATATAAACAACAACTGCCCAACGCTATCGTGCAAATCTTTAGCTATGCGTTTTCTGTCTTCCTCCTGTGCGTCTATAATAGCTTTTGTACGCATTTTTTGTTCATCAAGCAACCTTGTGTTAAACTCAACTTTTTGTTTAGTACGATAGCGGTTATAAAAAACATAGCTAATTAAAAGTACAATTATAATTACTGAAATAGAAATAATGATAACCGTTAATAGCCTGAAATTTTGCCTGTTAATTTCATCTTTTTGGTCGACAATTTCTTTTTCTTTTTTCTCTGTTTCGTATTTTGCCTGCATTTCAGTAGTTTTTGCAACCATATCGGTACTAAAAATAGAATCTTTATATAAGGTATATTTAGTGTAATTATCAAAGGCATTTTTATAATCGTTTAAGCCTTCATAAGCTTTAGATAAATTATAATAAACTTCTTTTATATAATTTTTATTACCGGTTTCTTTTAATAAACTCATAGCATCTTTAAGATGAGTTATACTGGCATTATATTGTTTTTGCTCGTTAAGAATGGCACCCATATCGTTCAGCAATTCGCCCATCCATATTTTATTATTAGATGCTTTTAAAATAATATATGACCGCTGTAAAACCTGCATAGCTTTATCGTATTTTTTTATTTTTTTGTACGTAATGCCAATCTCACCTAACGCACTTGCTACGCCAATACTGTCTCCATTATTCATGGCTATGCCAAGAGCTTTATCATGAAAAATAAGGGCTGAATCGTCTTTATTAAGAAACATATACGTGGTGCCAATACTATTTAGGGCAACTACAATTTTATCTTTCCTGTCCAATGCCTCAACAGCATCTAATACTTTTTTATAATAGGCTAATGCTTCGCTATATTTTTTCTCGGCAGTTAATATTCCACCTATACCATCACACGCAGCAGCAATAGAGTATTTATCCTGTTTTTTGTTTTCCTCGGCAATTTTTTCCTGAATTTTCAGAGCTGTAAAATAACTTTCTAAAGCT
>DATFTU010000249.1:0-2303 GCA_035261565.1 Bacteroidia bacterium | reverse complement strand
AAAGGCGATAAAGCAAGTACCGATTTGTTTGAAGGTATTAATCAAACATGGACAAGGTTTTCGGCAACTTCTTTTCTTCAAAAAAGTATAGAAGATTGTATAAAAAAATACAGCTCTCAATCACCCGAAAAAATAGTTAGTGATTTCGTTACCATTTACAAACACCTTAACCAATTAGATGAAAGCGACGCCACCATTAAATACTGGAAACAAGTAAAACTAAAAGAAACTGAAACGCTTTTACTTACTTGTTCGGGCTTATGGGCAGAGGCTTATGCAGCAGATTATAAAGCCGTGCCCGGCAACGATGTGTTTATTACAGCACAAATAATTGTACGGAATAATTGTACGGTAAAGTTAAATGGCATTTCTTTTTTTAATCAAACCGATACTACAACAGCAAAACCTTTAAAACAAAACGAGTTACTAATATTTAAACATAAAGAAAAATTGGCTTCCACTACTCCATTCTCAAACCCTTACTGGTTAAATGAAAAACATGCCATTGGTATGTATACCGTAAACAACAACCAGCTAATTGGTAAACCCGAAAACGATGCTGCTGCCAAAGTAGTTTTTGATATAAATATTGATGATTTAAACCTGAAAATTGAAAGAGGTTTGGTTTACAAATACACCGACCCTGTTAAAGGAGAAGTTTACAGGCCATTTGAAGTTTTGCCACCCGCCACCGTCAACATTTCTGACAAGGTGTTTGTATTTAACTCAGATAGCCCAAAAGATGTTACATTTATCGTTAAAGCAAACACAGCTAATGTAAATGGCACAGTACAATTAAATGTACCTGAAGGATGGGTAGTACAAATTAAAAATCCCGATTTTAAATTAACCGCCAGTGGAGATGAAGCTGCTGTAAACGCCATTATTACTCCTAAAAAAAATAGCACAGATGGCAAACTACAAGTCATACTAAATATTGATGGCACTACATATACAAAAAGTATAAAACGTATTGAGTACGACCATATACCTTATCAGTTTATTTTAAGTGATGCAGAGGCCTTGCTGGTACATGTTGATATAAAAAAAGCAGGCAATGTTATTGGTTATATACCTGGGGCAGGCGATGATGTGCCTGCCTGCTTAAAACAAATTGGTTATGATGTTACTATACTTACAGATGAATTATTGGCAAAAGAAAATTTAAGCAAATACAATTGCATTGTAACGGGTGTGCGGGCTTATAATACCAATGAGCGCTTACAAATTTATTATGATAAACTGATGGAGTATGTAAAAAATGGGGGCAATTTGGTTGTACAATATAATACCAATAGTCGTATAGGGCCTGTGGGCACTAAAGTGGGGCCATATCCGTTTACGATTTCGAGAGACAGGGTTACCGATGATAATGCAGAAGTACGTTTTATAAACCCCAAGCATTCTGTTTTAAATTACCCTAATGTTATTACACAAAAAGATTTTGAAGGATGGATACAAGAACGTGGAATTTATTTTGCCAGCGATATTGATAAAAATTATGAAACTATTTTTTCTATAAACGACCCTGATGAAAAAGCCAGCGAAGGAAGTTTAATTGCAAGTAAATATGGCAAAGGAAATTTTGTATACACCGGTCTGGTATTTTTTCGGGAGTTACCCGCAGGAGTACCCGGGGCTTACCGATTACTTGTAAATTTACTTAGTATACCAAGTAATAAATAATGCAAGAGGAAAGCCCTTCTACCAATAAAAAATGGCGTAATGCATATATATTAGTGATTGGTACTTTGTTACTTCTCATTGTTTTCTTTTACTTTTTTACCAAGCAATTTGCATGAGTGTAACAGATTGGTTTGTACTTATAATAACCCTGCTTGCCGTAATTACATACGGCATTTATAAAAGCAAAAGCGAAAAAACTTTGGATGGGTATTTTAAAAGCAGCAACTCAATGAGTTGGTTTTTAATTCTACTTTCTATTATGGGTACGCAGGCAAGCGCTATTACATTTTTATCGGCACCGGGGCAAGCCTATACCGATGGTATGAGCTTTGTGCAATACTATTTTGGTTTGCCATTAGCCATGGTGGTATTATGTGTAACCTTTATACCCATATACCATAAATTAAAAGTTTACACTGCTTATGAGTTTTTAGAGCAACGCTTCGATTTAAAAACACGGGCCCTGGCATCTATACTTTTTTTAATTCAGCGAGCCTTATCAACCGGCATTAGTATTTATGCCCCATCAATTATTTTATCATCTTTATTGGGGTGGAATATTTACATAACCAACCTGGTAATGGGTGGTTTTTTAATTATTTATACCGTTAGCGGTG
>DATFTU010000248.1:0-6366 GCA_035261565.1 Bacteroidia bacterium | reverse complement strand
CGTAAAAGCACCACTAACAGTTAAAGCGCTTCCTAATGTTAATGTTTGCCCGGGACAATTTAAGGTAAGATTTCTAAGTGTTACCGCGGCGGCTGTCATATATAAATCGTTTGTAATAGACGTTGCATTAACTATTAAATCGGATGCAGTAGTACCTGTAATAGTACCATTGGTTGATGCTGCCGGAAATGTAGCTGTGCCATTAAGCGTTAATATTTGCCCGTTTAATTTTAAAATACCGTTTGTTTGCGTAAAAGCTCCACTAACAGTTAAACCGGTACCTAAGGTTAATGTTTTCCCTGCGCTATTTAAAGTAAAATTGTTTAACGTTTGCGACCCCGTGGTCATAAACAAACTATTAGTTATAGCCGTAGCGTTTATTATTAAATTAGAAGTAGTTGAACCTGTTGTTGTTCCGTTAGCGGCACTTGTAGCAAAAGTAACTGCGCCATTTAATGTAAGTGTATGCCCGTTAAGATTAACAATACCTCTTGTTTGCGTATAAGCCCCGCTAACGGTTAAATCAGTTCCAAGTTTTAATGTTTGGCTTGTACTTGCTAAAGTTAAATTGTTTAATGTTTGTGCGCCTGCAGTCATAAACAAACTATTAGTAATACTTGCCGCACCAATGGAGATATTAGATGTAGTTGAACCTGTAATAGTTCCGTTAGTTGATGCAGCCGGAAATGTAAGCGTACCATTAAGGGTTAGTGTTTGTCCGTTAATAGCTAAAACTCCATTTGAAAAATTACACGATGTTCTTGCTGTAACATTACCACCCAAAGTTATAGTTCCTAAGCCGGCACGATTTATCACAAAATTATTTATAGTTAAAGGCGAAGCTGAAGGAATTATGGTTCCAAAATTTCCGGTACCGCCAATAGTTAAATTTGATGTATTTCCTCCTTTGATGGTTCCGGTGCCGGATAACGTACCATTTAACGTTAATGTTAACGTATTGGTTGTACTTAATTGAAAAATTATACCTGAATTAATGGTTAATGAGTTTGTAACTGTTGAGCTTGTGGTGTTAGCTAATGTTTTTGTTCCGCTGCCTCCTAAGGTTAGGTTGTAATACGTTGCATTAAGTATGTTTTGTGCTGCCGCATCAGAGTATATAACCGTACTGCCCGAAGCGAGTGTACCCAATGTTGGGTTTGTTGTGCTGTTAATGGTGAGTGTACCGTTGTTCATTACATTAATGGTGCCAGTTACACTAAGCCCGGTAGGAATTGTAAAATTAATGGTTTGCGTTCCGTCACCCACCTGTATAACAGAGCCTGTACCACTCACAGTCCATGCTGCGGCAATAGTGGGCGCTGTATTATTTACAATAATAAAGGTGTTACCCGCTGTTGTAAAATTTGTTGGGGCGGTTCCGGTACCATTTGTACTGGTTCCCCATGTGCCAACAACATTTAAATTACCCGTTGATTTAGAGTAATAAGTTGTTGAGTATATGCTATTAAAGCACATAAATAGTAGAAAACTAAAAAGTAATTTTGCTTTCATAGTTATTAGCGTAAGGAATTCACAATAAATGTAATAAAAAAACAAGGTAAGTCCCACTTGTAATTAGGCGAATTTGCGCTTTTCCTCGGCAAAAAGCTGTTAAAATAAGAAGGAAAAGAAAAACTTAACTATGCGGTAACACTTTTAGCTACAGATGGATGAACGGCTGTACCCTTATGTACTATTAAACTGCCTTTAGTAATCTCTTCATCCATCTCCCATTTAAAAGCATCTTTATCAGCTAAGTGTAATAATAAAGTTGCCATATTTTTAGCGTATAAATCGCTTGCATTCATAGGTAGTAATGATGGTAAATTGCCTTCGCCAATAATAGTTACGCCATGTTTTTGTACCGTTTTATTTAATTCGCTGCCAACTACATTGCCACCTTGCTCAACAGCCATGTCAACTATAACCGAACCAAAACGCATAGATTTTACCATATCTTCAGTAACTAATACCGGAGCTTTTTTACCCGGTATTAAAGCAGTAGTTATAACTACATCGGCATCTTTAACATGTTTGGCAACCAACTCTTGTTGTTTTTTTAAAAACTCTTCTGACACACCTTTTACATAACCACCCTCCATTTTAATGGAATCGTCGCCTTTAACTACAATAAATTTTCCGCCTAATGACTCTACTTGCTCTTTTGTTTCAGGGCGAATATCGCTCACCTCAACTACGGCACCTAAACGCTTAGCGGTTGCAATGGCCTGTAAACCCGCTACACCCGCACCAAATATAACCACCTTGCAAGGACGGATTGTTCCGGCAGCGGTTGTCATCATGGGTAAAATTTTTCCTATAGTATCGGCTGCAAGCATTACGGCTTTATAACCACCTAAGTTTGCCTGAGAAGAAAGCGCATCCATTTTTTGCGCACGCGATATACGAGGCACAGCATCCATAGAAAACGCTGATATGCCTGCTTTGCTGCATGCATCAATCAATTCAGGGCTTGTGCCTGCCCACATAAAAGAAATCAGGATGGCATCTTTTTTCATTTTAGCTATTTCTTCGGCAGTTGGCGCGTTTACTTTAAGTACTACATCGCTTGCATACACCGTATTTTTATCGGCTGTTTTTGCACCAACAGTTGTATAAGCTTCGTCGTTATAAAACGAATTAAGCCCTGCACCATTTTCAATAACAACCTCAAAGCCTTTTTTTACAAGGTCTTTAACAACATCGGGTGTAAGTGCTACACGGTTTTCTTTTATTTTGGTTTCTTTTGGTACGCCAAGTATCATGGTTATATAATTTTAAAGTGGCAAGGTAATAAATTTAGAGAAAATAAATTGTTTAAGAAGCATAAAGTATGTTTATTTCTTTGGCCAGTTTAATGGCTTTCTCTTTTACTTTATGTACATCAGCACTGGCTTTATCATATGTTAAAACAACGGCCATGCGCCTGTATGGGCGGGTAGTGGGTTTGTTAAAAATACGTATGTCGGTAAAGTGGTTTTGTAACACTTTCTCAACTCCTGTATAACTTGGATTTTTCCCTTCCTGTGTAGCAAGTACTACGGCTGATGCACCAACCCGCTCTAATGTAATTTCGGGGATGGGTAAACCTAAAATGGCACGGGCGTGCAACTCAAACTCACTAAGGTTTTGTGTGCCGGCAAGTGTAACCATACCCGTATCGTGCGGGCGAGGAGACAATTCTGAAAAATAAACACCTTTATCGGTTAAAAAAAACTCGACACCCCAAAGCCCTGAACCAGAAAGGGCTTTGGTAACTTTGGCTGCCATATTTTGTGCATCTTTTATATCGGTTTCGCTAATGGCGCAGGGTTGCCAGCTTTCCTGGTAATCGCCACGCTCCTGCCTGTGCCCAATAGGTGGACAAAATAAGGTGTTTCCGTTTTTTTGTGTAACAGTAAGTAAAGTTATTTCTGCATCAAATTTTATAAACTCTTCTATAATAACTTCTTTATAATCGCCACGTGAACCTTCCATGGCATAATTCCAGGCTTTGGTTACATCATCTTTTGTTTTTATAACACTTTGCCCTTTGCCACTACTACTCATTAAAGGCTTTACTACGCAAGGGATTCCAATTTCTTCGACGGCTTTTGTAAAATCTTCTAAAGTTGTTGCGTATTTATAGTTAGCAGTTCGTAAGCCTAATTCTTTAGCGGCTAAATCGCGTATGGCTTTGCGGTTCATGGTAAAATTGGCGGCTTTGGCGCTTGGTACAATGGTAATACCTTGTGCTTCATAATCATAAAAACGCTCGGTGCGTATAGCCTCAATTTCAGGCACAATTAAATGCGGTTTGTGTTTGGCAACCACTTTATCTAAGGCATCGCCATCTAACATGTTTATTATCTCAAACTCGTGTGCAACTTGCATGGCAGGCGCACCTGCATAACTATCAACGGCAATTACATGTTGCCCTAAACGTTGCAAAGCAATTACCAATTCTTTTCCTAATTCGCCCGAGCCAAGTAATAAAATTTTTTTCTGCATGTTTTTATTTGATTGCCAAAGTACAAAAAGCAGAAATATTTTTATGGATGTGTGTATAAATTTAGCGTGGTGGTTTTTAAAGGGTATGGTATGTAACCTTTAGGCACAAGGCTATCAGGTAAGTTTTTTTGTATTATAAAATACGGATGTTTTTTAGCTGTACCATCAAGGCTAATATAAAAATAACGGATAAAGTAAGCTTGTATATCCCATTCGTTCCATGTTTGTTGAGATGTGCCCACTATTTCGCCTTTAGGAACAACTTTACCTATGGCATAAATATCAGTTAATAAATCCTTATCGCGTTTAAAATTACCTATTTGTAAACAACTGAATACAATTGATATTATAAAAAAAAGCATTGCTCCATACCCAAAAGTTTTGAACCCGATTTTTTGAATATTTATTTTACTAAACAGGTAAACGAGTGTTGGAGCCACACAGCCCGCAATAACAATGGCAAAATAGGGCAACGAGGTTACTAAATAAAAACCGCGCTGCTCGGTAGTTATAATCAGGGGCAACGAGCCTGACAAACCAATGGCTAAGAGCCATCCTAATTTCTTTTTATCGTCGGAATTGTATGGTGTAGCAAGTTTTTTACTAAAAAACTTTATTAATGTAGTCACTGATAAAATAGGCAGTAATTCAGTAAATAACCGAAATATCATTTCAAATCTATTATCGGTGGTTGCATATACATTATTAAAAGTTTTTACAAAACGATTCATAAAATATTCTTTAAAACTTAAGTAAGCATAGTAATTGCATAGTACTAAAACCGAATATATAAGCAGCGGCACACCAATAAGAATAAGTGTGTATAAAAGTGTTTTTTTAAACGAAATATTTTTTGTTAGTAGCCAGAAAAAGAACACGGAACAAATAGGAAACAAACCCTGCACTCCTTTTGTTAAACCTGCTAAAAAAATAAAACAGGCACTTAAAAAGAGATATAAAACACGTTTTTGATTTAAAAATAAAGCTACATACATATAATAAACAGCCATTAAAACAAAAGCACACATAACCACTTCTTCAACGTGGTTGGTATATGCCCAAAAACAAACCGGAATAGTTGAGTAAAATAATATGGGCAACCATGCCAGGCCGGCTATTTTGGTATTATCAACAAATACTTTTTTCCAAAGTTTATAAATATAAAAAAGGCTTAGCGCATAAAATACAAACACAAACAACCGCTCCACATACATGCTTGTACCAAATATTTTGTAAAAAACCGCCAGCAAACCAAAATATAAAGGAGGTTGTTCGTGAAAAGAACTTCTAATTGTTTTACTAAAATGGGGATTCCAGAATGTACCCAGATTATCGGCTAAGTTTTTGCCTACAGCCGTATATTGCATGCCATCCATAAACATGCCATCCTGTATCAATTGCGATATAATAAGCATATTAATTACCGCTATGGTTAATAACCAAAAAAGGACAGTTTTGTTTGAAAACATTAAAAAGTACAGGTAAAATTCGCACTGAAAAATACAAATTATAATAGAAAGAAAACCTGCTTATTCTCATTGATTTTATTTTACTTTTGAAAGCAAAGAAAATTGTTTGACGTTAAAAGCTCCGTACATAAAATACGTATTACCGCTTATTCTGATTATCTATATTCTTATAGAAACCAGACAACACCAAGATTTTGATATTTTTTTGCTGGCATCAAAAGATTTTTTGCACGGTGGAAATATTTTTGTGCATCATTACGAAGATGGCTTTCGTTTTTTTTATAGCCCCTTATTTGCTGCCATACTAATTCCGTTTACTTTTTTGCCTGTATATATAGCTCGTGTAATTTGGCTTACATTAAATGTACTTGCGTTTGTGCGTTGTTTTAAATTGATAAAGGATTATTTGAGCTTTGAAATTTTTTCGGATAAGCAAAAACTGGCATTCAACTTTTTATCCATTGTTTTTTCTGCCAAACTGATAGCAGATAATTTTCATAACGGGCAGGTAACCATATTTATGCTGTTGTTTATGTTAGAGGGGTTAAGACTAATAAATGCTAATAAACCCTTATGGGGTACAGCGCTTATAGCTTTAGGCATTAACTTTAAGTTTTTACCACTGGTATTGTTACCTTATTTGCTATACAACAAACAAATAAAGGCGTGCGTGCTTATTGTTTGTTGGTATGTGCTTTTTTTGTTTTTACCTGCTTTGGTTTGTGGCTTTGAATTTAATAACATATTGCTTAAAGATTGGCTGCTTGCCATAAACCCATCAAACACGCAACACTTAATTGATACCGATGAAACAACGCTAAACGGACTAACAACCTTGCTGCCAACACTTTTGATGGATGTAGTGCCCGACCCACATGCGCTCGTTTATACACGAAACATTGTAAAC
>DATFTU010000247.1:0-4015 GCA_035261565.1 Bacteroidia bacterium | reverse complement strand
GCGATAAAGTAGCACATTGATTGCTTAATGCAATACATGGCAGTTTTTTTATATGAGTGGCCCAGGCAGATACGGGTTCAAAATCATTAATTACTAGGTCATAATCCTCAATAGGCAATTTTTTTATTTCGTTCATTAAACGAAAGGTGTTGCTCTTCA
This sequence comes from Bacteroidia bacterium, assembly GCA_035261565.1. Lineage (GTDB taxonomy): Bacteria > Bacteroidota > Bacteroidia > B-17B0 > Aurantibacillaceae > PALSA-968. Next base: position 3,856 of record DATFTU010000247.1, on the reverse strand, counting down.
TGTAAGTACGGAAATAGTCAATACCACCTTTTTTACCAAATACAAAACTTAACCCTTTAAATTTGTATTTTACATCAAAAGGCAATTCAATGTCGGCTTGTATGCCACTAACTAAAATATCGGTCTTGCCTAATTTTTTAAGATGCGGAATTATTTCGATAGCCCGGCTTAAATGCCCATTTCCTGTGGCTTGCACAGCGTATAATATTTTCATTAACTGGCCGGATTAATTTTAAATTCACTCAACATATTTTCAAAAAGTTGCTCTGTACTTAAATAAGCATCATTATCTTCTTTTAGTTTTATGTTTTGTGCTATAGGGTCTTCTTGATATTTATATAATGTCCATGCTTTATTATTGTACTCAAGGGCTGTTAAGTTCTCCACCCAATCACCTGAATTTAGATAGGTAATTTCTCCTTTAGTATTTTTCATTTGGCGTATTTCGGGGTGGTGTATATGCCCGCAAATAGCATAATCGTAACCATTGGTAATGCCAATATCGGCAACGGTATCTTCAAATTTATTAATAAACTTTACGGCAGTTTTTACGTTGTTTTTAATCTTTTTAGATAATGATAACTTACCGTACCCTAATTTAACCGAAAAGTAATTTACAACTCTGTTAAGTACAATAAGTGCATCATAACTATGGCCTCCTAACTTAGTAAGCCATTTAGAGTATTGCATGGTAACATCAAAAACATCGCCATGAAAAATCCAGGCTTTTTTGCCATCTAAATTTAATAGCACTTTATTTACAATTTTTAACTTGCCTAAACGAAATCCAACAAATTTTCGCAGCAACTCATCGTGGTTGCCGGTAACATAATATACTTTAGTGCCTTTAGCAAGCAGTTTAGTAATCTGCTTAATTATCTGCATATGCGATTTTGGCCAGTATCGCTTACTAAACTGCCAAATATCTATAATATCGCCATTTAAAATTAGCGTGTCAGGCTTTATAGATTTTAAATATCGGAGCATTTCTGTAGCATGGCTCCCGTAGGTTCCTAAATGAACATCGGATATTACTACTACTTCTACTTTTCTTCTTTTAGCCATGATATTGCTTTTTAGAAAAAGAGTAAAAAATAAATACACGAAGCATAATGCATTCGCATACATATACTAAATCCTGAATGGGTTTTTTTGTTTGTTTTGCCATGGCTGTTTTTTAATATATAGCAAAGAAATACTCTAACATTAAACTCAATTTAAAGCTTGTGTTAAGGAAAAAAAATCTATAAACAATAGCATGTTAGTATAGTTATAAATTATGCATTATAAAGGTAAGAAGACCTTGTAGACTCCATGTTATACTCTTTTTAAGCCATTGTTATTAAAATGTAAAGTCAATAGGTTTTATTATAAAAACTTAACATTGGAAGTAAAGAATTCAATTTATTTTCGCCGACATCTAATGGTGAACATCCTATGGAGGGCCTCCTCCTAACCGCGTTTAGATATAGTGGATGTTTAATTCAATAATTTTTAACATGACCTTGGAGCATGCTATACATAAGGCAACTGCATTTTACGATTTAATCGGAAAAAAAGTAAAACACATTAAAAAAGGAAAAATAAAAGTAATTAGCCGAATTACTGCATACAAAAGAGAGACTGGTATTTGGGATGTTGCCGTTTTTTTTGAAACTAAATACAAGGGTGTATATACATTAAAACCCAATTGCTTTATTGATAAATTTGTGAAGGATTACGATGTAAATGTAGCTGAAGAAAACAAAAAATCTAACTAAAATTTAATACCCATTAAACACACATCATCTGTCTGCTCTTCTATACTTTTCCACGAAGCAAACTCTTTTTCAATAATTATTTTCTGATCTGACAGAGGCAGTTTAACTACTCGTTTTAAAAAATCTTTTAACCGCTTGCTTCCGTATCGTTTACCACTTTCATAACCAAATTGGTCTTTAAACCCATCCGATGACAGATAGAGAGTTGTATTTTGAGGTAAAATAATATGGTGTGTTTTAAATTTACGCTCTTTCTCCAGTTGCCAGCCACCTATGGGGTATTTGTTTCCTATTAATTCAACTAATTCGCCATCTGCAATGTAGGTTAACTTACTAAAGGCCCCTGCATATTGTAGTTCCCTGGTTTCAGTATTATAGGCGCCAATGCCTATTTCCATCCAATCGTTATTGTAACCCAGCTCTATACCTTGCTGAAAAGTTTCCAGCCATTTTTTATCCATTTCATCCAACACTTCTCCAATATGGGAAAAGTCTTTACCCAAAACAATGTAGTTTAAAAAACTTAAAGCAAGTACTGATAGCATGGCACCACTTATTCCGTGGCCCGTACAATCGCCAACAGCAAAAATTTTTAAATTGCCTTTTTGCCCCACCCAATATAAATCTCCGCCAATAATGCTTTGGGGTTTATACATAATAAAATAATCAGAAAACAATCTTTTAAAATGCCTCTCCTGAGGCAAAATACCTTGTTGAACAAAGGCCGCATAGTGCATACTATCTAAAAGCCCCTTGTTGTTTTTGTACAATTTTACATACTCGGTATGTAATTCTGTATAAGTAATTTCTTCTTCAATGTAGTCAATCTTCATCTTACAATTATTTCAGGTTTAGGGTGAAACTACTATGCAACTATTAATTGCACACCAAGCCAATTTTAAGAAATTACTATGTTAGATGGACAGGCGGTTAGCCCCGTTTAGCAGAATAAATATATCGGTGAATGTATTTTAATGAAAAAAACAAAAAATTAAAACATTTTTTGTTTACCGTTTTCTTTGCTGATTTTTTTAGCAGAAATAGTTATGGGTGTTTTATGAAAATCTTTTAAAACACTACCTAATTGCTGCATATCTTCATCATCCGGCATAAAAAACCATTCTATGGCAACTTTTTTTCCGGTTGCAAATAATTCATCTAACTTCTTTAAAATTTCATTAATAAACTTTATCGAAGTAGAATTTACATATATTAAATCAAAAATAAGCTTTGTTTCTTCGTTAGGGTTTTTAATATATTCTTTAAACCACTCTATTATTTCGCTATAAAATTCAAGCGCTTCATCGGGGTAAGAATAGCCGCGTATCTCAAAAACTGAATTTTCTTTGTCTAAAATTACAAAAGGGGTTTGGTCTTTGGCTGCTATTTCAATTTTCTTCATGTAAGAATGAATATTTCGTGCAAATATAATTAAACTTTATGTGTATTGCGGGTAAACAACAGGTATATAATTTGCTAAAAACGTCTAAATTTGTTTTAGTAATAATAATCTAATACAAAAAGCATGTCACATATATCACATTTGTTTCATAGGCACCATACGCCTACATCGCATCCGGATGTAATTTTAATAGGCGCAGGTATAATGAGCGCCACTTTAGGTATTATGCTTAAGGAGTTGCACCCTTCACTTAAAATTGAAATATACGAACGGTTAGATATTGTGGCCGGCGAAAGCTCGGATGTATGGAATAATGCCGGGACAGGGCATTCGGCTTTTTGCGAATTAAATTATACACCCGAGCACGAAGATGGTTCGGTTGATGCTACTAAGGCATTTAAAATTGCTGATTCGTTTGAAACCTCAAAACAGTTTTGGGCTTATTTGGTAGAAAAACAATACATAAAAAACCCTCATGCATTTATAAACTCTATACCGCACATGAGTTTTGTATGGGGTGATAATGTAGATTACCTTAAAAAAAGATTTGATTTATTAAAAGACCATCCATTATTTAAGGGCATGGTTTATTCAGAGGATAAAGAGCAGCTTGCCAAATGGATGCCATTAATAATGGAGGGACGCGATAAAAACCAACGAGTTGCAGCAACCCGTATGGAACTTGGAACCGATA
>DATFTU010000246.1:0-2678 GCA_035261565.1 Bacteroidia bacterium | reverse complement strand
ATTGTATTTAGATAACCTTGTACAGTATAATCACATTCTGCAGCAACGCAATGCACTTTTAAAGCACTTTGCCATAACCCGTTCTTTTGATAGCGTTGCCTTAGATGTGTGGGATGAGCAACTGGCTATTTATGGCTCTTATATACATGATGCCCGCGAGGTTTTTTTAAAAGAATTTATACCCGTGTTCGAAAAATACTATGCGCTAATTGCTGAGAATAATGAACAGGTACATTTAAAGTATATATCAACCATTCAACAAGATTATAAAGCAGCCCTTCAATTAGCCATAAAAAAAGATTGCGCTTTAGAACATACCAGTGTAGGTGTACATCGTGATGATTTGGATTTTTTACTGAGTGAAAATCCTATAAAAAAGTTTGCCTCACAGGGGCAGCAAAAAACGTATCTGTTGGCTTTAAAATTGGCGCAGTATGGGTTTATTAAAAATAAAAAAGGTGTAAAACCTTTATTGTTATTAGATGATATACATGATAAACTGGATGCGCATCGGTTTAAAAAACTGATTGATATAGTTTCATCAAACGAGTTTGGGCAAATTTTTATTACTGATACCCATACTGAACGTATGCAACAATTATTTGCTCATACAACTGACAGGAAAATTTTTAAAGTTGAAAATGCGGTAATTAGTGAAGTTGAGTAGTATTACTCTAACGAAACCGTTGATGTGAGCATAAACAAAGCAGTTTCATCGTTTATTTTATTAAACTCATACGTAAGTTTATTCCCCGATTTCATGGCAATGGTAATAAAGCCTAAGCCGGCACCGCCTTTTTCTGATAATTGGTTGTTTTCCAAATGCTCCATATAATATTGTTTAAGTGCTGCGGCATCTTCAAACTCGTTAATGGTTTTCATTTGGTTTTCTAAACCGGTAATATTTTTTGCCTGAACTAAATTAGCAGATGTAATGTAGGTTTTTACACCGTTTTTTCTAAGTACAAAAAAGTTATGTTGTTTGCCTTCGCCATCTTTATTGCCATGTATCAACATATTTTGTAATGTTTCAACACTAATAAAAAATATTTTTTTAAGCGGACCTTTTGGCACGCCTGCTTCTACAATTTTTGTTTCTACTTCGGTTTCTAACTTGGCAACTTGTTCTTGAGATAAAGCTCCATTAAAAGAAACCAATACACTTTCGTTAGCAGATACCTCTTGCAACAGAGTTTTAAATTTCTCTGTAAAAAATACTTCTATGTTTGCGCTTTCGCTCACAAAATATTATTTAAACAATCCGTGCAATTCTGCGTCAATTTGCCTGATGATTTTCCCCAAGTCTTCAGGCTTTTCATTTATGTTTAAATCATCTACATCAACAATAACAAATCTGCCTGCTTCGTACGATGTAATCCAGGCTTCGTAACGTTCGTTCAGCCTTTTTAAGTAATCTAATCTGATAGCAGCTTCATACTCTCTGCCTCTCTTCTGAATATTTTTTACCAATGTAGGAACCGAAGCACGGAGGTAAATTAATAAATCCGGCGGCTTTACTAAACTCTCCATCAGTTTAAAAAGCGAAAAATAGTTTTCAAAATCGCGTGTGGTCATAAGCCCCATAGCATGTAAGTTAGGTGCAAATATGTAAGCATCCTCGTAAATAGTACGGTCTTGAATAACGGTTTTTTTGCCTTTATGAATCTCTAAAATCTGATCGAAGCGGTTGTTTAAAAAATAAACTTGCAGGTTAAACGACCAACGCTGCATGTCTTCATAAAAATCATTTAAATAAGGGTTATCATCTGCATCTTCAAAATGAGGTGTCCATTTAAAATGTTTTGCTAATAATGATGTTAAGGTCGTTTTACCTGAACCTATGTTTCCGGCAATAGCTATATGCATATACTCTCTTGTTTAGGTAATAAAATAATTAAGCTAAAGTAAAAATTATTTTAGCTTAAAAAAAATTATTTTTCAAGGGGGATTTAAGATAATTATATGTAAAAAACGCTTCAGGATTCCCAAAGCGTTTTTAATTAAGGTTAATCGTTTACAAACTTTTTAATAGCTTGTTTATTCGTGGTTAAGTCGGTTATACTTACGTATAAAACCTGGTTCTTATTATCAGGTATATTTATATAAATTTTATCGTTAACAACATTTAGTCCGGCGTTATTTAAAACAACTTGCCCTAAAACATTGTATACTGCAATGTTTACTTTAGTTTGGTTAGCATAATCAAACTGTATATAATTACCCGAAGCATCTCTGCTTAAATTTATATCGCCATCGCCTGTATTGGCCTTTTTAATACCTGTTGTTGCGTTAACGGTAATAACCTGTGTAGAGCTAACGGTATCGTTACAATTGACATTAATTGCCTGTAAAGTAACAGTATATGTACCTGCGTTGTTATATGTATAGTTTGGTGTTTGCATGCTCGAAACCCCTCCGTCGCCAAAATTCCAGATATAATTTGTTGCGTTTGTACTATTATTTGTAAACACTACATTATCGCCTACATTAACTTGGTTTAGTGCTGTAAACACAGCTACAGGGTTTGTAGGGGCAACTAATGTAAAGGTTTGTGTAGCGCTGTTGCAAGTACCTACAGTAGCCACATCAACACTATATACGCCGTTATTTAACCCGGTTAAAGTATCGGCAGTTGTTTTGTTTAAAGATGTTTTAATAACAGTACCGCTTGCATTTCT
>DATFTU010000245.1:0-9561 GCA_035261565.1 Bacteroidia bacterium | reverse complement strand
AAAAAAAACTTTTTTCCAATCTCTCCTTTTACCCAAACGCCACGGGTGTTATTTATAAAACTTTCTTTAACGGGGTCTTTTTGGTCTTTAGCAAAAGTAAAGTTAAAAACAGGGTCGATGCTAAGATTAAATTTTCTATCGTAGCCCGATGATTTATCAATGTATTTTACTTTAAGTAAATCATCGTAAGTAAGTTTATCAATAAAAAGATCCTGACCTGGTTTTACATTTTTAAACGTATCTCGCAAAACATCTTTATACATAAGCGGCTGCGTAGATGAATGAATTATTTGCGTAGTATCAGTAAAAATATCTTTCTGGCGTTGCACATCGAATAAATAATCGGGTGGAAATAAAATAGATTGGGCTTTTACTTCGTTTATGAAAAATAAAAACAAGGCAATAGTAAAAAAGTAGGATTGCTTATGGTTTAAAAAAAAAATCATTGTATGTTAAACAACGCGTAAGTGCTTGTTAGCTTTAAATTCGGCATACACGTTTTTAATTCCCTGTTCTAAATTTATTTTGTGTGTCCAACCCAAACTATGCAAGTACGACACATCCATTAGTTTACGTGGTGAGCCATCGGGTTTGGTAGCATCAAAAACCAATTCGCCCTGATAGCCAACAATTTCTTTAATTAATAACGCAAGTTCTTTAATACTTATATCAACTCCAACACCCAGGTTTACAAATTTATCGCCATCGTAGGTTTTCATTAAATGTACACAGGCATCAGCCATATCATCGGCATGCATAAACTCTCTGCGTGGCGAGCCTGTGCCCCAAACTGTTACCGAGGGCGCATGGCTTTCTTTCGCGTCATGAAATTTACGCAATAAAGCAGGCAACACATGTGAGTTGTTTAGATCGTAATTATCATTAGGGCCATATAAATTGGTTGGCATTACCGATATAAAATTGCAGCCATATTGTTTATGATACGATTCGCACATTTTTATGCCGGCAATTTTTGCAATAGCATAAGGCTCATTAGTATATTCAAGTGCGCCAGTAAGTAAATATTCTTCTTTAAGTGGTTGTGGCGCCAGTTTTGGATAAATACAAGACGAGCCTAAAAACATCAGTTTTTTTACTTTGTTTTTATAAGCCGCATGTATAATATTATTTTGCACCATTAAATTTTCATAAATAAAATCGGCACGATAGGTGTTGTTTGCCTGTATGCCACCAACTTTTGCGGCAGCTAAAAAAACATATTCGGGTTTTTCTTCTTCAAAAAAAGAGTCTACATCTTGCTGTATGCAAAGGTTAAGCTCTTGTCGGGTTCTATAAATAATATTATTGTAGCCGTGTGCTTTTAAGTTCCGTACCAAAGCACTGCCCACCATACCTTTATGCCCGGCAACATATATTTTCGAAGAAAATTCCATGCTTATTCGTTTTGGTTTAAGATGGAATGCCCATGTTCTGACAAAAGCTTATCGCGTTTAAACAATTCTATATCTGAAGCAACCATTTCTTTACAAAGTTGTTGCACGGTATGTTTAGGCTCCCAGCCTAATTTAGCTTTAGCCTTGCTATAATCACCAATTAATAAATCAACCTCAGCCGGACGGAAATAACGCGGGTCAACTTCTACTAAAACATTACCTGTTTTTTTATCAACGCCTTTTTCATCAACACCTTTTCCCTTCCACTCCATACTAACACCTGTTTCGGCAAAAGCCATTTCAATAAATGTGCGCACCGATATTTTTTTGTTGGTTGCCAATACAAAATCATCAGCTTCGCTGTGCTGCAAAATACGCCACATGCCTTCTACATAATCTTTTGCATGCCCCCAATCGCGCTCAGAATCTAAGTTACCTATAAACAGGTTTTTCTGCAAACCCAAACTGATTTTTGCCACCGCCCGGGTAATTTTACGGGTAACAAATGTTTCGCCACGTATAGGGCTTTCGTGGTTAAATAAAATACCGTTGCAGGCAAACATGCCGTATGATTCGCGGTAATTTTTAGTTATCCAAAAGGCATACAATTTGGCCACGCCATAAGGGCTACGAGGGTAAAAAGGTGTTTTTTCGGTTTGCGGGATTTCTTGTACTAACCCATACATTTCACTCGTAGATGCCTGGTAAAAACGGGTTTTCTTTTCTAAACCTGCAATACGTATAGCCTCTAATAGACGTAAGGTGCCTACTGCATCCGCATTAGCTGTGTATTCAGGTGTTTCAAAACTTACCTTTACATGTGATTGCGCCGCCAGGTTATAAATTTCATCTGGTTTTATTTCGCTTATCAAACGAATCAGGTTGGTAGAATCCGTTAAATCACCGTGATGTAGAAAGAATTTTACCCCTTTTTCGTGGTAATCTTGATATAAATGATCAATACGAGCTGTATTAAACATAGAACTGCGGCGTTTTACACCATGCACTATATATCCTTTTTCTAATAAAAGTTCAGCCAAGTAAGCCCCATCTTGCCCTGTAATTCCTGTAATTAAAGCTATTTTACTCATAGTAAATAATAACTACAATAATACGAATAATTTTTGTGACAAATTTTGCCCCTCTATCTGTATATTAGTGCCTTTATAACAAGGTTTTGCAGAAAATAATTGCCTGTTTTTTATTATTTTTTTTTGTGTTTAGTGCAAAGGCACAAACCCTTAAAGGCCGCATTATTGATGCCAATACCAATCAGGCCCTGCCTTTTGTAGGTATACTGATAAAAAACACCCAAATTGGCACATTAACCGATATTGATGGTAAATTTCAGTTAGATGTTAGCGCTAACCCCAATGCCGAATTACAAATTACCTATTTGGGTTATCAACCACAAACTCTTGCAGTAAGTAGTTTTAAAGACCTTGATAAAATAACCATTAAACTAAAACCTCAGGCGTTTTCGTTACAGGAAATTAGCGTACACGCTAAAGAAAATCCCGCGCATCGTATTATTAAAATGGCAACTAAAAACCGCCCTATTAATAACCCCGAAAAAATGCACTCATTTACCTATAACAGCTATACTAAATTTTTTGTTACTGCCGATATAAAAGCCAGCATTGATAGTGTTAGTGCCGATACATCACTATCCGGTATCGATAAGTTTTTCAAAAAGCAACACTTATTTTTAATTGAGTCTATTACACAGCGTGAGTTTTTGCGCCCTAATAAAAGCCACGAAACTGTATTGGCATCCAAAGTATCGGGCTTAAAAAATTCGCCTTTCGCATTGTTAGCCACGCAATTGCAATCATTTAGTTTTTATGACGATTTTGTTACCGTACTCGATGAAAAATTTTTAAACCCTATTAGCGAAGGCAGTACGCGCAAATATTTTTTCTTGTTAGAAGATACGTTGTATAGCGGTAAGGATACCGTGTTTGTAATCTCGTTCCGCCCCAGGCAAAACAAAAACTTTGATGGTATGAAAGGAGTTTTATACATTAACACAAATACCTATGCCATACAAAATGTAATTGCCGAGCCGGGTAGAAAAGACAATACCATTAGCATTAAAATACAGCAGAAATATGAGTTTATTGATAACAAACAATGGTTCCCGGTACAATTAAATACCGATTGGATTTGGAACAACGCCGTTGCCAGCAATAAAGATTCTACAAAAAAGGCAAACCTAAAATCGGTGAGCCGCACGTATATAAAAGATATTGTGCTAAATCCCGATCTGAAAAAGAGAGATTTTAGCGAAGTGGAAGTAGAAATGGATAAACATGCCGACAGGCAGGAAGAAGCCTTTTGGAATCAATACCGAACCGATACATTAAACGCTAAAGAGCGTAAAACATATCATACTATTGATAGTATTGGCCGGGCAAATAATTTTGAAAAAAAATTTAAGTTTTTAGAAGCCATTGTAACAAATAAATTAGCTATTGGCTTTTTAGATTTAAACCTCGATAAAATTTTAAAATTTAATAACTACGAAGGTACACGCCTTGGTTTGGGTTTACACACCAACCAAAAAGTTAGTAAGTTGTTTACTGTGGGGGGGTATGCAGGTTATGGCTTTAAAGACAAAGCATGGAAATATGGAGGCGATGCATCTGTTTTTTTATGGAAAAGAAAAGAACTTGCGCTTAATGCATCATGCCAAAAAGATTTAGTAGAATCGGCCGGGCTTAATTTTTTTGAAAACACCCGTTCTATTCTTTCGTCAGAAATTTACAGAGATGTCTATGTTTCTAAATTCGACCACCTTCAAAAATATGAGGCAAGTATTAGTTTTAGGGCCTTTAAATATTTACGTGCCGATATTTTTGTAAACCACCAACAGCGTTATGGAAGTACAAATTATAAATATACAAACAGCGACGGCGTTAGTACAATAAAAGACACCTTTAATTTTAATGAAATTGGCGTGCGTTTAAAGTATTTGTATAAAGAGAAATTTATACAAACCATGAAAAACAAACTTTCGTTAGGTAGTGATTATCCGGTTATATATGCCAATATTACTAAGGGTTTAAACCAAACTTTTTTAAACCAGGCAGGTAATTTTGACTACTGGAAATTTGATGTAAAAATTGATGCACAAAAAACCTTTAAAAGTATTGGCACATTACGCATACAAGCCGTAGCGGGTAAAATAATTGGCAACCTGCCTTATACTATGTTATATAATACCAGGGGCTCTAACTATCCGGGCTTTAATATTTCGGCTATTAATAGTTTTGAAACCATGGGCTTAAACGAGTTTGCATCCGACCAATATGTAGCCTTATTTTTAAACCATAACATAGGCAGGTTTTTAAAGCCGCGCAAAAAATTTAACCCCGAATTTGAATTGATGCACAACATGGGCATTGGCAGCCTTAGTAACCCCGAAAATATTTATAACATAACCATAAAAAGTTTAGATAAAGGTTTTTTTGAAAGCGGCATACGCCTGTTGCATATTATTAAAATAAACTATACAACGCTTGGCGTTGGCGCGTTTTATCGCTATGGGGCTTATCAAGACCCAAAAGCTATAAATAATCTGGTAGTTAAGTTAGTGCTTAGCATTAAATTGTAATTTTTTGTAATTTAATATATGACAATTAATTTTACAAAAATCAACTGAAACATATAAAAAAATAAAAACGTATTTTAATGATGTGTATCTCGAAACATCTAAATAGAAATAGCTAACGAACTATTCAATTCTTACAATAGTTATTTTCTTTTCATTTACAATGGCAGTAGTAGTTATTGCTTTTTCTCCTTGATATTTGGTTATTACAAATTTCTTTTCATCAGGGCTATTGGTTTTTTCTTCCTCATAATCAATCGAATCCAAGCAACTTCCAATATATAAAACATCATTTTGAATTAATCTGTACTCTTTATCAAAATATAAAATTTCGTACCCCGTTTCCTCTCCTGCACCACACATTCCTAATACATAAGACTTAGACATAAAACTAAATTTTAATAAAACTTTTGTATGACTACTATCTTTACTAAAGTTTATTAATTCAAAACCATTTTGGGTAACACTTGTTTTTCCTAAATCAATTATTTTTAGTATATTATTTGAATATACATGCAAACACTCATCTGTAGTGTAAAAATTTACCCCATCATTAATTTTTACCTGGTAGGTTTTAGTGCCTTTCTGCCAGTTTCCTTTTTCTTTTGATTGAATAATAAATTTTTCAGAAAAACCCACCATGTTTTCATACACTTCAAGCTCATCCCAAAAGTTAGCTCCCTTACCGCTTAATTTAAAATTAAGTAATGTATCTTCTTTTTCTTTAGATGTAAAATAGTACAACGTTAATCCCACGTTATTATCATAAATACCCACTAATGGAATTTTTTTCTTTACGCTATTGTAATAGTAAAAACCTTTTACTGAATAAACAGCAGTGTTGACATCTGAAAGGCTGAAAAATTTCAGGTAAATGGTAATTTCATATTTATCGTCTATTTTACCACTATATGTCCTTTCAGTTGTAGTTATTTTCTTTAAAGTAATTGAGGTATCGGGAATTCCTGAAAATTTATCGCCCTTTAAAATATTTACGCTAAAGCAATTTTTATTAAAAGAGAAACAAAATAAAATTGCTATAAAATAGTTGGTTAATAAATTCGTATTCATATTGCCGGTATTATTTTATAAATTTATAAATTACATTGGTTTTACATGATAGTTACTAATTAAAATAAATGCAGGATACCGAAAAACATTTAAAAAGTTCAGCTCTTATAACCGATATTGTTATTGGCATGAGCGATGGCCTAACAGTACCTTTTGCTTTAGCCGCCGGTTTAAGTAGTGCAGTGCAAAGCAATAGCATTGTTATAACAGCTGGCATTGCCGAAATTGTAGCAGGCAGTATTGCTATGGGGCTTGGTGGTTATTTGGCAGGCAAAACAGAGCAAGAACATTATGCAACCGAGCTTAAACGCGAGTATGAAGAGGTGGAAGAGAAACCTGAAATAGAAAAAAATGAGGTACGCCAAGCCTTAGCCGAATTTGGTTTAAGTAAAAATGCACAAAACATAGTGGCTGATGAATTAGCTACAAATAAAGACCAATGGGTACGTTTTATGATGAAGTACGAATTGGGCTTAGATGAACCCGATGCTAATCGCGCAAAAAATAGTGCGGCCAATATTGGCATATCATATATTGTAGGTGGTTTAATTCCTTTAAGTGCTTACTTTTTTACCAATACACCGCAACATGGTTTAATTGTATCGGCCATACTTACTGTTATCTGCCTTTTTATATTTGGTTATTTTAAAGCCAAAGTAACCGGACAGGCTCCTCTACATGGCGCATTTAAAGTTACCTTAATTGGTATTGCTGCGGCAGGTGCGGCCTATCTGGTAGCAAAAGAGTTTAACCACGCTCTATAGCCCTTGTTTCTTTGTCATAGTTTGTATGACACAAGTATCATTTTTACAACTATGTGCTTTACTGGCTAATTAATTCATTTTTGTACAATAGTCACCAAACAACTTAACATTATGAATAAATTAAACAAACAGAATTTCAATTGCTCAAATGCAAATGTGTTCGCAGCTAAACGCACTTACCCAACTAAATGGATTGCATTTTTTATGCTAATATGTTTTATGGTAAACACCGGATATAGCCGTTCGAAAAAAAACCATGTTATACGCGATAAAAAGTTTTTTGATACCATTATTAACTATAGTAAAACCACCTTGCCCAAACCGGGTGATAAAAACAAAAAAATTGTACTCGACACTACAGAATGTCTTGACATTGCTGGCCAATTTGATTGCAGCGTAAAAGAGTTTACCGGATTTTACAATGTAAAACTTATATTGGAGAATACCGTAGTGGCTACACAAACCTTAAGCATAAAAAAAGGATTTGGGTTTACATTATTAAGAGGCAATTACTATACTATAAAAATTGAGAAAGAAGGATACATCCCGAGAATATTTAGTGTTTCAACTAAAATTGATAATAAACTTGATGAAAGAAATGTTTATGTATTTAGCTTTGAAACCAGTTTACTAAGTCAGGATTTAAGCGGAAGTTTTGAAGATGATAATTTAGATTTTCCGTTTGCACTTATTAGCTACAACAAAACCTGCGATTGTTTTGAGCATAGTAAGGAATATACTGCCTCGTTAATACAAAGAATGATTAATGATATTATATATGGAATTAATCGTTAAGAAAGCTTAATCTATTTAAAGCAGAGCCGATTTTATAGCATATCTTACAAGTCCGGCCGTATTTTTCACATCAAGTTTTTGTAATAAATTCTGTCGGTGTGTATCAACCGTTCTAACACTTATAAAAAGTTTTTCTGCAATCTCGGCATTTGTAAATTCTTCAGCTATTAGTTTTAAAATTTCCTTTTCACGGGTTGATAAAACAACTTCTTCTTTTGAGCTTCCTTTTTCTTCGTTTAATAAAATATCAAACAGTTTTTTGTTAAAGTACTTTTTACCACCGTAAACTGTTTCAATAGCCAGTTGCAATTCCTCCTGAGATGAATCTTTAAAAATATAACCAGCAACACCAGCCTCCATCATTTTTTTTATAAAGTTAACCTGCTCGTGCATACTGAGGCATACAATTTTTATTTTAGGATACTTTTTTGCTATTTGTGTGGCAGCCTCTATGCCATCCATTACAGGCATTGATATATCGGTACAAATAACATCACACGCAGTTGTTTGTAATAAATTAACCAGCTCTAAACCATTATTAGCTTCGCCCACAATACTAAATAAAGTATTTTTTTCGAGTAAGGCTTTTAACCCATCACGAATAATAGAATGATCATCAGCTAATATAATTTTAATCATGCAAACAAATATACTTATAATGAAAGTTCAATAAAAATATTTGTACCTTTCGTTAATACCGAATCAATTTCCATTTCACCATTTAACAAGGTTACCCGCTCTTTTAAAATATTCATTCCCAAGCTTTCTTGTTTCAAATTATTTTTATCAAAGCCAATACCATTATCTTCTATTTGAATTATCAATTTATTATCCCGACAAAACAATTGCAAAAAAACTTTTGTGGCTTTAGAATATTTAACAGCATTATTTATCAATTCCTGACAAATACGGTAAACATTTATCTCTACAATAGGCTCAAGTGTATTGGGTAAATTGTACGTAGAAAATGAAATTTCCTGTACATCAGGTTTATTATATTTTGTACAGATATTTTTTATACTCTCTGTCAACCCATTTTCTTTAAGGCTAAGCGGCATTAAATTAAGCGCCATAGCTTTCGACTCATGCAAAGCAGCATTTACAAGTTCTGCTACATTTTCTAATTTTTCTTTAGCAACTTCTTCTTTATTCAGGTTTCCCAAATTTATTTTAGCTGCCGTTAAAATTTGCCCTAACCCATCGTGCAAGTCTGATGCTATTTTTTTTCGCTCTTTTTCTTCAGTTGTAATTATGGTTTCAATAATTTCTTTTTGTTTTTGTTCTTTTAATAGTCCAAGCTCCTTTTCTTTTAAAACAATTTGTTGTTGCTTTTGTGCATTGCTATAAAAATACAAAGCAATTAAAGCGGCCAGTATACATAGCGAAATTCCGCCTACAATAATAATCTGGTTTTGTTTTTTGGTTATTTCCAGTTCTTTTTTATTATTCTCTTTATCTAAATGCTCTATTTCTTTTTCTTTCTTTTCGGTTTCATACTTTGTTTGCATTTCGGTTATTATTCGTGTATTTTCCGAATTATGTACCCTGTCATTCAAATCCTCATATAATAAACGGTATGAGTATGCACCGGTATAATTTTTCTGCAAAGCATATAATTCAGAAAACTTAAAATAGCAATCTTTTAATTGCAACGAGTCTCCAATTTCAGTATTTATAGCTATAGCTTCTTTTAAATATTTCTCTAATTGGGTATATTTTTTTGTTTTAAAATAAAGGTCGGAAAGATTGCTTAATACCAAAGCTTCGCCTGATTTGTCGTTAACTTCTTTTCGTATGGCTAATGAGTTTATTAAATACTGTTCAGCTAACACAAAATTATTTTTTACAAACATAGCCAGGCCAATATTTAAGTAAGCCGACCCAAGTATTTTTTTTATGTTATTTTTTTTTGCCAGTGTCTCTA
>DATFTU010000244.1:0-3991 GCA_035261565.1 Bacteroidia bacterium | reverse complement strand
AAAGTTGAATCGGGTAAAAATGGCTTGCGTTTTAGTTTGTTGGGCAATGGGTGCATGCTACGGTTGGCATCCTCTAACGAGTAACTGATTAAAATACTATCGGTAAAAGCAAAATCGCTTATGTTTTTAACGGGCAAATAGGCCTGAAAATTTTCGCCCTCGCTAACTGTACTTTTTACTACACTATAACCGCCCGATGGAAACAAAGCGGCTTCGGGCACGGGGTCAAATATTACCTGCCAGCGTTTTAATTGAGGTGGGGTGTGGTATATGGTATCAGACTCATAGGCTATTAATTGCAGGTATGGATATTTTTTTCCACTTACGTAAGAGCTTAGATTTAATACATCTAATTGAGTATTAGTAAAAGTTGCAACAGTTGTTTTAACATCATTGCTATCTATACCAATTACCTGTATATAAATGATATCTGCGTTAGGGTTTGCATCCTCACTTTTATAGCGCCAGTGCAACGATTTCCAGGCGGTATCGGTACGCTGCGCCGGCCCGATAATTTCGGAAGCAATAAACCCGCTTTTAAAATGTTGGTCTAATGTATCAGTTAAAGTAATAAGTTCATTTTCGTAGCTTGACATAACCTCGTGTGCTGGCGATGGATGAGTAGAATTTTTCTTCCCAAAAATTATTAAAGAAGAGGTGTCCGGTAAATTATCTATCAGGCTTGAGCCAATTGAATGAAAGGCATCTTTTAAGGCCTGAGCTCCCGGCTTTCCATCCGAAAGAGAAAAAGAGTGAAGAGAATCATCGTAACTTTCTTTTACTGTGTAAGCAATAACCGGCGTTCCATCGGGTAACCCATTTATTAACGCAGCAATATTAAGCCTCCAATCGTTATATAAACCACATTGGTTATTTGTTCCATAATCGTATGTGGTTCGGGTTGCTGCAAAATTATCGCACATACAATTTACCTTACTGCCTATCCAGCCACCGCCCGGGCCGGCTCCGGTGGAGTCGCTTACTTCTAAATTGCCCGAAATCGGGTTAAAAACACCAATGTTCCAGCCATCTATTCCGCAAGACCATAAACGTACTTGCGCGTTATTTTGAAAAAATTGTATTTCGGTAAATACATGTGCTCCCGGAGGAGCGGGTGTACTATGAATAACCGCATCATTAACCTGTATAGTATTTATGTTGTTTACAAAATCAAAGCTCCAGTGGGCCGAATCCCATTTTACATATTGGTATGCGTCGCCTCTAAATTGGTAAAAATGCGCCTGCTCCCAGCCATATTTTTTATCGATTACCTGAAACGAACTTTGTTTCCAGTTAGGTACGGTACTATCTTTGGCTACACGCCAAAAATAAACCATGCTATCAGCGCCTAACAAAGTTGTATTAGGTAACGAAACCACACCACCCACCGCATTAATGGTTGTGTTTATTAAGGGGCTGGTAAAAAACGCGCTGGTATCTAACTGAAAGCGATAGGTATGTGCAGCAGAAAACGGATCGGCTGTAGAGGCTTTTAGTGTTATGGTATTTATGTTGGGTACAATGGCAAACTCATAAGGCCAAACAGGCTCTATATCGGCCCCCTGTATAAATAAAGGAATGTTGCCAACAGTTGAGTTGTTGGTTTCAACAAGTTCAGAGATTTGATGCGCATAATCTAAGTAAACCGAAAAATTATTTATACCCACCGCCTTGGTATAGTTTTCGAACATGAAAAAACGAAGTGTGTCTTTATATAAGGGGGCTTTAACGGTTTTATATACTACAGTAGTATCGCCATTAGGAAATATGCGTTGTACAC
Source organism: Bacteroidia bacterium (assembly GCA_035261565.1). Taxonomy (GTDB): domain Bacteria; phylum Bacteroidota; class Bacteroidia; order B-17B0; family Aurantibacillaceae; genus PALSA-968. The sequence goes on along the minus strand of DATFTU010000244.1, from coordinate 2,211 downwards.
GCACGCTGTAATAAGCATGTATGGCTTTGGCATTATTGGTCATTACAATGCTTATGCCGATCGAATCGGCAGGATATGTTTTAGTATCAAAAATTACATCGGCATTTGTTAAGGTATAATCGGGTTCGGCTGCTGTATTGGCTTTTATGGCCGGGTCGCCATGCAGGGTCATTTCCTGGCAGGTTTCCATAAGTAAAGAATCTCCATGGCTGGCGCCACTTGTCATTAAATTTTTAATGGTGTTTTTAATGCAGTAACCATAAGGTTTTCCATAATTTTTATAACCAAACTGGTTATAAAGCTCCTGCGAATATTCATACAACTCAAGTGCCACGCCTTCAGCGGTTGTAGCAATAAACCCAATTGAACCTTTGTTGTTAGGGGCAAGTATCCATTGCTCACTACTGCTAACCTGGTTTAAGCTAAAAATATCGCCGGTAAGACAAGAATTGGCTATAATAAATGGAATTTTTGGCGCATTATTATAAGCGCTTGGCACATCAATGTTTTGATCGAAACCGGTTGCCGAGCCATGCCCAAAAAAGGTCATTAAAGAAACTCCTTCATTAATTAACTGAGTTATAGAATCGTTTGTATTTATACTAATGGGTGCCGTTGAGGTTTTGTAAAAAGAAAAAACATGGCCGCCAATAAGCGTATCCTGATAGGTTTGCTTTAAAAAATTCATATAATAATTAAAAGCCGATTGGTCGCTTGGTGTAGTACCTCCAATAAAATGTATGGCGCGCTTTTGCCATAAAGAATCTATGGGTTGTGTTTCATAAAGCTGTACTTTATCTAAATAATTTATTACGTCCTGGTCGGTTTGTGCAGCAATCCTTCCGGTTGGTATGGCAGGCTCAGGATAAGAACTTGAACCCGGTAAACCTACGGTTAGCATATTGTCTGATGACGGGTTTCCGAAAGAAGGGATTAAACAACTGGCAAATGTATAAGCAGATGACCCTTGGTCTTGGTACACAGCCTCCCAGGCATGCACACCTTTACCAATTAACAATAAATTAGAGGGTGGCGCAATATTGTTTGTATTTGCGTGGTTAATTAAAAAGCCGCAAAAATTTTTAATAGCCATAGGGTGAAGCTCTACGCCATAAGCAAACTGATCGTAAAGATCGGCTATATTGGCTAAAACCACATTGTAATGACCTCCTAAATTACTACTTCTGTAGGCTTTATACGATGCGGCGGCCGAGCTTAACTTAGAATGATATATCATTAAATAGGCTGAGTCTAAATTAGGGTTAGACTGTATGTAATCAACAAAAACGCTGGTACCGTTAACCGGTTTAATGATTAATGTACTATCTACATTAGCCCAAGATGATAAGTAACAGAATTTAATACCACCTGTGTTTGGCACTAAAACAGTAGAGTTGGGCGTTGCCGGTAAAAAAGAAATCATACGGTTACTGGTATCTATTAAAATACCCTGTGTGCCGCTGTTATTAAAGTTAGTAATATCTAACCGCGATTTGCCTTGCGCATCATCGGGTATATACATTTTTTCCTGCGTTTGCCCTTGTAAATTAAATGTTTGGGGATATACCACACGAATGTAGTTTATGTTGGTAGCATTATCAATAATTGTACCGCCTGGCGACAGAGCAACCGGATTTGTTAACGAAGTTATGTCTATAGTAGAGGTACCGCCGTTATTAAATAAAATGGGGTTTAAACCAAAATTTACCTTGTAAGAACTATATGCATCAATAGAATAAGTCTGTATGGCATTGCCTTGATAACCTAATTGTATAATGTGGTCGGGCGAAGCACCGGCTATATCATTAGCTCCCGAAAAACAAACCGTAGCATAAGGGGCTACAGAGCTTAAACTATAAGCTGTGGCGTTAAATGGAAAATTAAAAACACTGGGTGCCGGAGGGCCGTTACCATATAAATCGGTAGATGTGTTACCTATTTGGTACAAATACGAATGGCTTACAAATCCCTCGCCGGTTAAATAACGCGGGTCGTTTTGGTTTACAATATTATAGGGGCCAAAGGTGTAATCGGTTTGTTGTGAGAAAATATCGCGTATATAGTATGGAGTGGGTGTAGGATAAGAACTATAAGCTGTATCTGTATTTAATGTTAAGCGTTTATTATTGGTGGCTAAGTTCCAGGTAAAAAACACTGCTGATGTATCATTAATTACACTATAATAAGGATTGGTTATAAATGGTGTGCCGG
>DATFTU010000243.1:0-8284 GCA_035261565.1 Bacteroidia bacterium | reverse complement strand
AATAATCGGTAAATGTTTTACGCGGGCCCCACTCAATGCCCAATCCTATTTGTTGCGATAAGGTTAGTTTAAAACCAATGCCAAAAGGTAAACATACTTGCGTTAACGGATATGGTTTTCGGTTGCCTAATGGTGTTCCCTCGCCTTCGGTAGATAAATCTCTCAGGCTAACCCATTGGTTTTGATAATGTGCCTGTGGGTTAAAGTTAAAAACGCCGATGCCTATAAAAATGTAAGGGGCGAAAATAAAATTTTTATGCCCGGTTCGGTATTCCCAAAAATTAAACTCGGTACGGGCCGAAAGCTCCATAATATTTGTTTTAAAATTAAGGTTACGCTCCAACTGGTCGGGGTTACTGCTTTGCGAGTCGTCGCCCTGTATGCTGCCATAATTAAATTCAGCTTTAAAAGAAACTCGGTAACTATAATTAAACCGGTAAAAAACACCAATGGCCGGTTGCGACATAGCAAAATGCCTGTTGTTTAAATCGCCTATATAATAACTGGCTCCTAAAAGAATGCCAACATCGTGCGAGAAGTACTGTTTTCTATTGTTTTGTGCAATAGATGAAAACATGCCAAGGCAGTAAAAAATTAAAAGGCACGTTTTTTTCATTTGTACTTAAACGATAATAGCCACAAATTATTGCCGGCTAAATTAGTGCTTATTTTACAACCACTAATTTTTTAACGCTTGTTTTATCATTTACTTGTACTTTGCAGTAATAAACACCAGCTGCAAGTGGTGTGGTATCAATTACAAACACATCTTTATCGTTATTTTTTTGGTGTGTTTGTGTTGCATTTACTACCTGCCCGTTTAAGTTTAGTAAACTTAATACCGCATTGTTATCCGAGGTATTAGTAAAATTAATTATCACTTTATCGTGTGCGGGGTTTGGGTATAAGCTAAGTTCATTACCTTCTGTAACAGAGTTGTTTATACCTGCTGTTGTACAGGTGGTTGGGCCGGCCAGCCAAATAACTATATTCATTAACCAAGGGCGGTGGTGGCCGCTGGCATCGCCGGTATAACCGGTATATAAACTGGCAGCGGGGTTGCCCGTTCCATCATCAGGAGGAGAGCTATCGCCTATGGCAGCCACTTTTCCGCAACCATAATGGGCCGTTACACAGGTAACCGCAGTATCGGTTTGGCCTTTTCCGTTTTTCCAGGTATGCCCTTTTGCCGATGGGTTGTTGGCCGGCGTAATAGTCATGCAGGTTCCGTTACTCCATTTTACTTCGGTAACTACACCAAACGGGCCATGTGTAATTGAATCGGATGTTGAAGATGCCACGTTAGATGTATAACTCGCATCTGAAAAGTTTTGTAATTGAAACACAAACCCAAACGCGTTATTTTGCACGGTGTTATTGGTTATTAAATCATTCAGAATATTGGGCGAATCATGCCCATCACCATTCCTGTCAGAGTTGGTATGGTCGGAAATAATAAATAAACCGCCGCCGTTTTTTACAAAATTCATAACGGCTGTTTTTTCAGCGGTAGAAAGAAGTGTGTTGGGTTCATCTATTATAAGCACATCGTACTTACTTAAATCTTGTGTGTTGCCTGTGCCGTAGGTAAGATATCCGTTATAAGGCAGGGTTTCAACCCAATAGCCCTGGTTTACGCAATCAATAGCCCAGTATGATAAAGCGCCTTCCCAGTAGGTTTCGGCAGTAGCCGTGGTTACAGCCGTTTGTGTGGCTGTTGGATATTGCTGTGGGTTAGATTCGGTTCCCGATGTGTTAACATATCCGTTACCCCAATGTAAGTTTTGTATATCTGAATCGATACACCAATCGCCGTTACCTGATGTTTCTGCATGGGCTGCATCAAATAAAATTTTCTTTTGCCCTGCGGTTTGCGCAAGTAATAAATTGCAAAATAAAAAAGCTGAAATAGTAATAATTGTTTTTTTCATAAGCACATTAAATTAAAGAATACCAAATATAGAAAAACCCCGCTGCAATTGCAATCGGGGTTTTATTTTTTAGACGTAAGCTGTTAAAATCTCTATTAAGGTTACTTAACCGAGTTAAGTACCGCTTTAAAAGCTTCCGGATGGTTTAATGCTAAATCGGCTAAAGCTTTACGGTTTAACTGCACATTTTTTTCGTGAATTTTGTGCATAAACTGAGAGTAGCTCATTCCTTGTTCGCGAGCGGCTGCATTGATACGTTGTATCCATAATGCACGCATGCTGCGTTTTTTGTTTTTACGATCGCGATAAGCGTAAGTAAGACCTTTCTCCCAAACGTTTTTGGCAATAGTCCAAATGTTTTTGCGAGCGCCCCAGTAACCTTTGGTTAACTTAAGGACTTTTTTTCTGCGTGCCCTGCTGGCAACGTGATTGACTGAACGTGGCATTTTCTTTTTTTGTTTTTAGATTTTCAGCGTTCGTTTACTTAACAAATCTTTTTACTGAAACTCGGGTTTAACAATTGATTTTTTTACCGTTTTAGATTTTTGTGCTATGTGCTTAAAAAACTTATTTACCAATAGCCAAAAGAAACTTTACGTTTCCTAAGTCTGTTTTGTCAACAAGACCACTGCCGCGTAGAGCGCGTTTACGGTCTTTTTCTTTTTTGGTTAATATGTGTCTTTTAAAAGCATACTTGCGCTTAATCTTACCGGTCCCGGTTACAGAGAAACGTTTCTTTGCACCAGAGTTTGTTTTCATTTTAGGCATGTCTGTTTTTTTTAAGGATGGCAAAGATAGTACTATTTCTGATATAGTAGCCTAAAAAATTGGCTTTTTAATGCCTTTTTGCCCGTTTTTAGTACTTGGCACCGCCCACCCCAATATTTTCTACCGGGTGCCAGGTTGTTTTAATTTCCTGCAAATCAGTTATATAGTATGGGCTTTGCTCGCTTTCGTTCATCCAGTTTTTATGCCAATTATACGAGCGTTTTACGTTTAAGGATGAGTTTTCGTCAATGGTTTTGCGCTCGGTTGCATTATCGCGGCAATACACAATAGCGTTTACATCCATATGCGATGAAAAATGAGAATGTAATTCGGCACTTGTACCCGTTAATATATTAACCACGCCGCCCGGCAAATCGCTGGTGGCAAGGCACTCGGCAAATGTTATGGCACATAAAGGCTTGGTTTCTGATGCTAATACTATACAAGTATTTCCGCCTGCAATTACAGGGGCAATAACCGATACTAAACCAATCAGTGAAGTTGTTTCATCAGCCAGCACAGCTATAACACCCATTGGCTCAGGCACCGAAAAATTAAAATGCGATGATGCTACAGGGTTTACTGAGCTTAATATTTGCTGGTATTTATCGCACCAGCCTGCGTAATAAACAATACGGTCTATGCTTAATTCAACTTCTTTTAAAGCTTGTGCTTTGGTTGAACCTTGTTTTATCAACTCATCCATAAACTGCTCTTTACGCCCTTCAAGCATTTCGGCTAAGCGATACAGAATTTGCGAACGGTTAAAAGCTGTTTTTCCGCTCCAGCCACCAACTGCGCCACGTGCGGCAACAACGGCATTACGGTAATCTTTACGAGATGATAAGCACATATTGGCAATATTTTTTTTGTTCTTGTCTAATAATGGATAATAACGTCCGCTTTCAGTGCGGGGAAATTGCCCGCCAATAAATATTTTATAGGTTTTTAAAACTTCTATTCTTTCCATAGTTTTTAATGAAGTTCAAAATTATAAATTAAAAATGATAAATGCTTGGTTTAAATTATAATTGAAAAGAGTCTTGCGGAGATGTGAGTTTTTTTTTATTTATATTTGAAAGAATAAAAAATACTCGAGTTAATAGAAAACTTTAAGAATATGGCATTATTGGATATAATAATATCAGATAATCAGACTACTTGGTTAATAATAACCATTGGTGTTGTTTTATTAATAGGCTATAGTTCTTTCCGTTCTTTAAAAAAGCAAAGAGATAAATTTCAACAAGACGATAATAACAACCAGAATAAGCTGAAAGAACAGGAGCTTATGATGCAAAAAAAAGAATCTGACTTAAAAGTAGTTTATCAAAATTGGGCTTATGACGAATTGAAAAAATTTAAAGAGACTGAGATTCTACGGATTCAAAAAGCAGCAGAAGAGCAGTCGTTAAAAGCTGCAAGTGTTCTCTTACAAGAATGGAAATTTGAAAATGAATCTAAAATACGTCAGGATGCAATAAAAAGAAGCTATTCTGTTAATCTTGGGCTAATTTCCGAACAACTAATTCCTTTTCATGCTAAATTTCCTTTTAATCCAAAAGATGCAAGGTTTCTTGGCATGCCTATTGATTTAATTGTATTTGATGGGCTTTACGAAGGAAAGGATGAAATAAATCTATATGTTGTAGAAATAAAAACAGGTAATTCTAAACTAACCGATACTCAAAAGAAAATTAAACATGCTATTTATAATAAAAATGTGCACTGGCATGAAATAAATTATGATGACTTTGTTGAAAGTGATAAAGAAACATCCGAGGGAATCAAAAACGAAAATATAATTGGTCAAGAAAAATTAAACAAGGGTACAATTAAAAAAGATATGAGTGAAGTCTTTGAAACAATAAAGGATTTGATTGATAAAGGGATTGAAGACATGGAAGGAGTTAAAGATGTCCTTGAAAAATTACCAGCTTACGAAAGATTAAAGAATAATGCGGACTTTGATATGATTGAATTTGACCGCAGACTAAAAATAACTTTGGTTACCAATAGCTTACTAATCAAAGATAATAATAAACCAAAATGAAAACATTTGAAAACTGTATTTCTTGCTATAGTAAACATGAATGGACTGAAAAGGATATAGAATCAAGTGGACAAATAAGTTTTTATAAGGCTGTTTGTGAATCCTGTCTTAAAAGACTGCGCAACAATGAATTTGACGATGACTGGAGTATGAAAATGATGGGCAGAATTAAAACATTCTTAAACAATTCGCCTAATCTATAGAATAACGCGTAAAGAATTGGCTAATCAGTACTAATCGTTTAATTTAAGTACAGCCATAAACGCGCTTTGCGGAATTTCTACACTGCCCACCTGACGCATGCGTTTTTTACCTTCTTTTTGTTTTTCTAATAATTTACGTTTACGCGATATATCGCCACCATAACATTTTGCCGTTACATCTTTACGGATAGCACGGATGGTTTCGCGCGCAATAATTTTAGCGCCAATAGCAGCCTGTATAGGAATTTCGAATTGCTGGCGCGGAATTAATTCTTTTAGTTTTTCACAGATTTTTTTACCAAACTCATGCGCATTGCTGCGGTGTATTAAGGCTGACAAAGCATCCACCTGGTCGCTGTTTAATAAAATATCCAGCTTCACTAAATCCGACTGGCGCATGCCGATACGATGGTAATCAAACGAAGCATAGCCTTTTGAGATGGATTTTAAACGGTCGTAAAAATCAAATACAATCTCGCCCAATGGCATTTCAAAAATCAACTCAACTCTATCAGCGGTTAAATAATTTTGCCCCATAATTTGCCCGCGTTTTTCAATACATAAAGTCATTACGGGCCCAATAAATTCAGATTTTGTAATAATGGCTGCTTTAATATAAGGCTCTTCAATATAATCAATACGTCCAGGGTCGGGTAAATCGCTTGGGTTGTTTACAATAACCGATTCGCCATTAGTTAAATATGCAATGTACGATACGTTGGGTACTGTGGTTATAACCGTCATGTTAAACTCACGCTCTAAACGCTCCTGCACAATTTCCATGTGCAGCATGCCTAAAAACCCGCAACGGAAACCAAAACCAAGTGCGGCACTGCTTTCAGGCTCCCAGGTTAATGAGGCATCGTTCAGCTGAAGTTTTTCCATACTGTAACGCAACTCTTCAAAATCTTCGGTATCAACCGGGTAAATACCGGCAAACACCATGGGTTTTACATCTTCAAAACCTTGTATGGCTTCGGTACACGGGTTGGCAGTAGTAGTAATGGTATCGCCCACTTTTACCTCGCGCGCCTCTTTAATACCCGATATAATATAGCCCACATCGCCCGTCAACACTTTATCGCGAGGTTCTTGCTTTAAACGCAACACGCCAATTTCATCGGCATTATATTCGGCACCTGTATTTACAAATTTTACTTTATCGCCCTTTTTAATGGAGCCATTATAAATACGGAAGTACGCTATAATACCACGAAACGAATTAAAAACAGAATCAAAAATCAGGGCTTGCAAAGGCGCGTTTTCTTCACCTTTTGGTGCAGGAATGCGATCGGCAATAGCCGCCAAAATTTCGTGTACACCCATGCCGGTTTTACCCGATGCAGCTAAAATTTCTTCGCGCTTGCAACCTAATAAATCTACAATCTGGTCTTTTACCAATTCAGGTTCGGCACTTGGTAAATCTATTTTATTAAGGATGGGAATGATGGTTAAATCATGCTCCAACGCTAAGTAAAGATTAGATATGGTTTGTGCCTGTATGCCCTGCGCGGCATCAACAATTAATAATGCGCCCTCACAGGCGGCAATAGAACGAGAAACTTCGTAACTAAAATCAACGTGGCCGGGTGTATCAATCAGGTTAAACACATATTTCTGCCCATCTTTCACATAATCCATTTGTATGGCATGGCTTTTAATGGTAATGCCACGCTCTTTCTCTAAATCCATATCATCAAGCACCTGGGCTTGCATTTCGCGTTTAGAAATGGTATTGGTGTATTCCAGTAATCTATCGGCCAGTGTAGATTTTCCGTGGTCAATGTGTGCAATAATGCAAAAGTTGCGAATCTGTTTCATCTCTCAAATAAGTCGGCAAATATAGTAAAATCAAACTTTTACTTTACAGATTCTTTTTTGGATTTTATGCCATCAACCACCTTTTGCTGTGCGGCAACTTCGCCTTTTTTAGTTTCAATATCTTTTTTATTCTGTTCAATTTGCTCGTTAGCCTTTTTTATTTTTTGGTTGTAGTTAGTAATATCGTCAGCTAAGCCCTTGTTATCCTTTTCTAAATCCGATTGTTTGCCTTGCAGGGTTGATAATACTTTGCCGGCGGCTTTTATCTGGTCATCTAAATCTTCTTTGGTGATTTTAACCGCAAAATCGTGCATCATTTTTTTAACATATTCAAACTTATCTTTATGCTCTGATGAACTTAGGTAAGCACCTCCCAAATCAAAAGCTACGGTAAGCGTAACTGTTTTTTCTGATTTTTGTTCGGTTACTTTCGAAAAAACATCCAGCGTGTTGTTACCCAATTCTTTCATGGTAACGTTATCAAAAAAGTATTCGTTATTTTTTTCGCTCGATTTGTCGTAGCCAAAATCTTTCATTTTGCTTTTCCATTCTTTCTCTACCATGTTGGCATCGGTTACATAAAGTGTAACCGATAACGAGTTATGCCCTCCGTTACTAAAACTTTCGTTAGACTCTTTAACTTTAATGTCTTGTGCAAAAAATGACAACGAGCTTATAGCAACAGCTATTGTTAAAATATATTTTTTCATGATTAATGGTTTTACAAATTAATAGCTAAATGTATTAAAAAGAAACCAGAAAGGGAATAAAATTAACTTTTGGGCTGGCTCATTTCTTTCAGGCGTTCCTCTAACGATACCGGGTCTTTAATAAGCACCTCACGGGCCTTAGAGCCCTCAAAAGCGCCCACTATACCGGCGGCTTCAAGCTGGTCAATAATTCGGCCTGCGCGGTTGTAACCTAACTTTAATTTACGTTGTAATAAAGATGCCGACCCTTGTTGGTGTTGTACAATAACACGCGCCGCATCGTCAAACATTTTATCGCGCTCGCTCAGGTCAATATCAGCCACGCCTTCGGCATTTTCATCAATATACTCAGGTAAGATAAACGCGCTTGAGTAACCACGTTGCGAGCCTATAAACTCGGTTATTTTTTCAATCTCAGGCGTATCAACAAAAGCGCATTGTATGCGTATTAAATCATTGCCGGTGCTTAACAACATATCGCCTTTACCAATTAATTGCTCGGCACCACCGGCATCTAAAATAGTACGGCTATCAATTTTAGAGGTTACTCTAAACGCAATACGTGCCGGGAAGTTTGCTTTAATTACACCCGTAATAATATTTACGCTTGGGCGCTGGGTGGCAATAATTAAATGTATGCCCACTGCACGTGCTAACTGCGCAATACGGGCAATAGGCATTTCAACTTCTTTACCGGCTGTCATAATTAAATCGGCAAACTCATCAACCACCACCACTATATAAGGCAAATATTTATGTCCATCGTTAGGGTTTAGTTTGCGCGAAATAAACTTGGTG
>DATFTU010000242.1:0-6733 GCA_035261565.1 Bacteroidia bacterium | reverse complement strand
CTGTATCATATTATAAAAATAAACTTTTTTGTTGGTTAATTAAAGTGGCCACTTTTTTATCTATGGCAAAAGTAAAATCGTTTTCTGATACGTTATTTATATCAATCCACCTGAAAGATTGTGCCCCGTTTACCCGCTTTTTAAAATCGAATTTTTCGACAGAAACAGGGAGGTTAATTTTGCCCTTATGCTTAACTATATAATAAAGACTAATAACCTGGCTATTGTTAAAAGCCGATTTCACAAAAAAATCGGTGGTATAAAAATGGTTTTTTACGGTAACGGTTAAATTGGTCTCTTCTTTAAACTCCCGTATTATGCATTCTAAGGGGCCTTCGCCAAACTCTAAGCCGCCTCCGGGCAGTTTGGTAATCTCGTGTTCTTTAATATACTCGTCGCTAACTAAAAGTTTGCCATCTTCTACTAAAATACCATATACCCTAACATTAAAACCTTTATACATAGTGCCAAAGTAGGGCTTATTTTTAGCCGAAAAAACGCGTTTTTTTGATACTTATTAACCTAAGCCTTTTGAATAAATATTGGGCCGGTTTTATAATAAAATTTACCCTTCTAACAGGCCGCGGCCGGTTTTTTGAATTTTGTTTTCTTTCTTTAAATCAAGTACTATTTTGTCCAGAATACCGTTTATAAAGCCACCACTTTGGGGGGTACTATATTCTTTGGTAATATCAATATATTCGTTCATAGATACTTTTACAGGTACATTAGGCAGGTACATTATCTCTGTAAGGGCCATTTTCATTAAAAGCACATCAAGGATTGCTATACGGTCTAATTCCCAATTTTTGGTATGTTCGGCAATAACGGTATCAAATTCAGTACTGTGTAGTATGGTTTTAACAAATAAATCGGCTATAAATTTTTCGTCGCCTTCTTTATCTCTGTATAATTGCGGGGCAGGCATTTTAGCCTCAGCAACCGTTTCTGCCCACTTGTTTAAGAAAAAGAACCCGTAATAATAATCATCAGTCCAATAAATATTTTTTTCATCGAACCAAAAATTGAAGAGCTCGTGTTCGTATAAAAAGGTCTCTAAAAGGGTTTGTATAAACTTTTTATCTTCGGCAAAGTTGTTTTCTCTGCTTTGCATGTACTCCTTATAAAGTTCGGTGTTTCTCAATTCATTAAACACTTTACGAACCAAATCCTGGTCGTTTTGCCAGCTAACTTTATAATTTGTCCAATCGGTTTTAATGTGCTTGTTATCATTTAAAGCCGTAAGAAACAAGTTGTTTACAAACTTTAAGTTTGGGTTTAAATCTTCAGCCGTAGGTAATCTTTTAGTTTTAGCTTCTTCAACAGATATGCGAGCGGAAAATTGTAAATTATTTAGAAAGCCAAGTATATATAAAAACAACTCGTACGATTTATCGATAGAGGTAAACAGGTTTTTTTCAGCCACTTTAATATCAGCCTTTTCATCTCTGAAATAAGCGTACAGAGCTTGCATTACCTTTATGCGTAAAAATCGTCGGTTAAACATAATAAAGAACGTTTGTTGTTTTTAGTACTTGTTTAAAATCTTACTTTAATTTTCCCAATAGCTTCAATGCGCTGTTCAGCAATACGGTTAGCTGCCATATAAGTCGGCATTTTTTCTGTTTTTGCTGTTTGTATAATATTCCAGGTTGTGTCGTAAATTTTTTCGGCATGTGCCATAGCGCGTTCGCGTACGTAACCATCTAACTCATAATATACGTTTATAATTCCACCAGAGTTTACCACAAAATCGGGTGCATATAAAATGCCTTTTTTTGTGACAATTTCGCCATGTACTTTTTCATCAGCCAATTGGTTGTTAGCAGCGCCACAAATAATACTGCATTTTAATTTGCTTAAAGTATCATCATTAACTGTAGCACCTAAAGCACAAGGCGCGTATATATCAATGTCTAAATCAAACATTTTATCAGGTGTTGTAGCTTTTGCACCATGTTTTTCAACCGCCATTTTTACACGCTCTTCGCTAATATCATAAACCGAAAGAATGGCTTTTTCTTTTGCTAAATGCTCAACCAGGTGCATGCCCACATTGCCTAAACCTTGCACCAATACTTTTTTGCCGGTAAGTGAATCGCTTCCGTAAGCTTCTTTAGCTGATGCTTTCATTGATACATAAACGCCATAAGCCGTAACTGGAGATGGGTCTCCACCGCCGCCCATGCTTACAGGCAAGCCTGCAACAAATTCGGTTTCGTTATGTATAATTTCCATGTCACGGGTATTTACACCCACATCTTCGGCTGTAATATATTTTCCACCAAGTGTATTAATAAATTTACCAAAACGGCGAAGCAAAGCTTCTGATTTTATTTTTTTAGGGTCGCCAATAATAACAGCTTTTCCGCCACCTAAATTTATACCTGCAACGGAAGATTTATAAGTCATACCACGAGAAAGGCGCAATACATCAATTAAAGCCTCGGTTTCATTATTATAATTCCAAAAGCGTGTACCACCTAAACTCGGACCAAGAATAGTATTATGTACGGCAACAATGGCTTTTAAACCGGTTTCGTTATCGTTACAAAAAACAAGTTGTTCGTGGTTATATTCTAACATACGTCCTATAACCGGATTTTGTGCTAAAGCAGTGCTTGCTACGTCTTTTACTTCCATTGGTTTTGTTGCTATGCGGTCAAAAGTAGGGGTATTTTTTGAATGAGCAAATAGCTTAAATATTTAATTGACAGAAATAGTAAAAAATTAGACAAACAGCTGTTTTGAGCTTACATTTGCTACGTGAAGAAACTGTTAATTATAACTTATTATTGGCCACCCGCAGGCGGACCGGGCGTACAACGCTGGGTAAAACTTAGTAAGTACTTAAGTAAGTTGGGGTATCAGTGTTATGTAGTTACTGTCGACGAACAGCATGCTTCTTATCCTACCACTGATGCTTCTCTTCAAAATGAAATTGATGCTTCTATTAAAGTAACTAAAACAAAATCGTTTGAGGTTTTAAAAATATTCTCTTCTTTATTTAAAAAAGAAGAAGTGCCTTATGCTGGCATACCCGATAAAGACAAAATGAGCTTTGTTGGAAGGCTTGCTCTTTACGTAAGGTCTAACTTTTTTATACCCGATGCACGGGTAGGGTGGAACAGATACGCTTTAAATGCCTGCGAAGAAATTATTAGCCGTGAAAAAATTGATGTGGTGATAACTACCAGCCCACCACACTCAACTCAACTTGTAGGTTTAGCATTAAAACAAAAATTCAAAAATATAAAATGGCTGGCTGATTTACGTGACCCGTGGACAGATATTTATTACTACGAAAAGCTATCGCATACCAACGCCTCTAAACAAAAAGATTTAGGTTTGGAAAAGCAAGTGCTTGAACACACAAATGCTGCTATAACGGTAAGCGAAGATTTAAAAAGAATGTTTTTAAAGAAAACTGATAAAATAATAAAAGATAAAATATCGATTATACCCAATGGTTTTGACGAAGATGATTTTACGAATGCAAAATCATTACCCAATAAAGAATTTACCATTGTACATACTGGTACCATTAATAGCAACTACAATATACAAGGTTTTATAAAAGCTATAAACGCCTTGCAACTCAGTCAAGATTTTAAAATACATTTTATTGGTAATGTAGATGTTTTTATAAAACAACAGTTGCAAAACCAGGTTAAAAAGCCTGTAAGTTTTACACCTTATGTGGCACACCACGATGCCATTAATTATATGTGCAATGCCGATTTGTTATTACTGGCTATACCTGATAATGCCCAAAACAAGGGTATTTTAACCGGAAAAATATTTGAGTACTTGGCCTCACAAAAACCTATTTTATGCTTAGGGCCAACGGATGGAGATGCCGCGCAAATTATAAACGATTGCAGGGCAGGGCAGGTGTTTGAGTTTATGGATGATGCAAAAATAGCATCGTACATAACTGAAGTATATAATGTATGGAAGCAAAATGGTATCACGCAACTTCAATCAACTAGTTATAAAAAATACTCTCGTAAAGAATTGGCTGAACAATTTGCTGATATAATCGAAGGGGTAAAATAATTACTTAGGCATGGCAGCTAATATTTGTGCTGCGTTTTTATTACCGGGGTGTTTTTTTAGTATTTGCTTTAAGGTGTTTTTAGCGTCTATTATATTGCCTTTGTAGTTATATAAACCTGCAAGGTTCATTAAAGTATTTTCATTATCAGGGTCTAAAGCTAAGGCTTGTTTATATAGTTTTTCTGCCATAGCAGGATTGCCTTCAGTTAAGTATAAAAAACCGAGGTTAGCAATTGCCTGCACGTACTTGGGGTTTTCTTTCAAAGTTTCATTAAAGTACTTATGGGCTAAATTATGGTTACCTGTGCTTGCATAAGCCGTTGCCAGTTTGTCTTTAAACTCAACCACAAAGGGAGCTAATTTGTTAGCTTGCTCAAAAAACGGAAGAGCCTCATTAGGCTTGTTTTGGTAATTATAGCATTCGCCAATGCGGTAGCAAGTCCAGGCATGTTGGTTATCATAACTCTTTTTATTTAAACGATTGTTTAGCAACTCAGTTTTGCCAACCTGATTTACTAAAGATGAAATCATAGTATAATTATTCTGTAAAAAATAAAGTTGCACCAAAGCATCAAAATTTTTATTGATGTTATTTTTATCTTTTACTGATAGATATTTTAAAGCGGTATCTAAATAATGTTGTTGTTGGTCAAACTTTTCATACTGATTAATGTTTGCTTTTGCTTTGGTAAGTGAGTCAGGGTTTTTATCATTAATGGCAAACAAACCTAAAAAGGTTTTAATTTTTTCTTTCTCTTTTTTAGTAATGGGTTTTCTAATATAATGGTCGTGTACAGTTACGTGCGGAATATCTATAGAGCCCGATTTTGGCATGTGGCAACCCACACAATTAAGTAAATTAGCTGGCGCATACCCGGTTTTAGCATGCATGGCGGCTATTACATTCTTATCACTGCACTCTAAGTCTGATTTGCCATTTGGCTGATGACAGTTTTTGCAGGCATTATTAAAAACTTCGTTACCCGTAACTTTAACGCTTATATGCGGGTTATGGCAGGTAACACAGGTTAATGCATCTTTATATGGTTTTAGTTTATTTTTTACTTGTGTTGGTTTAAATGACTTTATAAAACACTGACTCATTTTTAACCTATCGGCATGCGATGCCATAATAAATTCATCATCGGCATTAGCATACTTGGGTAAAAACACCGATATATAATCACTCAATTTTTTGCCTGGTTTAAAATCATAAAATGATTTATCTTCTTTAAGTACTGCATTGCCTTGTAGGTGGCAACGCTGGCAAACATCAAATTGCAAATCAATGGCAAGTTTAGATGGATTTACAATGCTATAATCAATATACTTGGTAGTATCAATTTTACTGCCTGTGCTGCGCTGTTGCACATGTACACTACCGGGGCCGTGGCAACGCTCGCAATTAATGCCCTCATCTACATGACTGTATTTGTTTTCTGAACCCATTACAAAATCGGGCAAGGCATTATGGCAACTCATACATTCTAAACCTATTTTGCGAGTAAAGCGGGTATTTACCCCGTTTTCAAAACCAGGCGGCAAATGCCATTCTTTTTTTTGCGTGTAAAAAGTCATGGGCATTTGGTTAAAATGCCCGTTTATATTTTGCATGTGCGAGTTTGTATGGTGGCCTGATCCTATAATATAATCAACTCTTTCTACTCGCTTATAAATGGTATCCTTGCCTTTTAAACGAAACTCTAAAAAATAAAGCGAATCGTTTTTGCCCCAAAAAGATTTGTAATAAAAATCAGAAAACTTGTCGTAAATAACCGAATGCTTATAATCTCCGGCCGATTTTTGCCTGGTTGCTCCTGCAAACGATTTGCCCATCCCCGTTTCAATAAACGTATTGTAAATACTTTGGTGGCAAAGCCGGCAGGTGTTTATGCCGACATAATGTGCCGTATCGGCATGGTTAAGGTAAACAAGCGTATCTTTTTTTTCTTCATTTTTAGTATTGTTTTTTACCTCCTCAGTACAGGCAGAAAAAATAAAAACAAAAAAAAGTATGAAGTAAAATACGCGCATCAATTAATTGAAAGAGGTATATTTTTTTACGTCTTTGTCGGTAATTGTTTTATCGCATAAAATAATTAAACGTTCCATTACATTTCTAAACTCGCGTATGTTACCGGTCCATGGTAATTGCTGCAAGGCTTTAATTGCAGCGTCAGATAAATCTTTTACCGCGTTACCCTGCTCGGTACAAATCATGT
Organism: Bacteroidia bacterium; assembly: GCA_035261565.1. Classification (GTDB taxonomy): domain Bacteria; phylum Bacteroidota; class Bacteroidia; order B-17B0; family Aurantibacillaceae; genus PALSA-968. The sequence goes on along the minus strand of DATFTU010000242.1, from coordinate 452 downwards.
TTAAAAAATACTCAGCCAATACAGGAATATCTTCTTTTCTTTCGGCAAGCGATGGCACCTGAATAGGTATAACACTTAAGCGGTGAAACAAATCTTCCCTGAAATTTCCGTTCTCAATTTCTTTTTGCAGGTTTTTATTGGTGGCTGCAATAACGCGCACATTAACTGGGATTGATTTATCGCCACCTACACGAGTAATTTTATTTTCTTGCAGGGCACGTAACACTTTTGCCTGTGCAGAAAGACTCATATCGCCAATCTCATCTAAAAATAAAGTACCTCCTTCAGCCAATTCAAATTTGCCTTTACGGGTGGCAACAGCCGATGTAAACGAACCTTTTTCGTGCCCAAATAATTCACTTTCTATCAATTCAGAGGGAATGGCAGCGCAATTAACTTCAATAAACGAAAACTTGGCACGGTTGCTTTTATCATGCAATTGTTTTGCCACA
>DATFTU010000241.1:0-14651 GCA_035261565.1 Bacteroidia bacterium | reverse complement strand
GAGCCGTTTCATCAGGCTCGATTCCTAAAGCATCCCAGTTATTAGTTTTGCAGGTATTTAAAAAGGCTCCAGTGCCACAGCCGTAATCTAATATTTTACCGCTCTTTAGTTTGGTGTGCTGTATAACCAATTGCAATTTCTTAAGCAAAGTATACGATCTAACTCCATGATAAAGTTTATTTACAAGGCCTTTTTTGGTATCCGAATGCGATACATAATCTTCAGCCATGTAGTATTTACCCAAGTCCGAATCTTCTGGGCGGGGAGAGGTAAACTTAAAATTACACTCGGTACATCTTTGTATTTGGAAATCTTTTTTAGAAACAGTATAATCTTTACAAATTAAAAACGGTTCAATTTTAGTTGAACCGCAAATTAAACATGTGCTAATTTCTTTCATATTTTACATTTAATGCATTAATGTTTCACGTGGAACTATCTGCCCATATGAACCATAAGTATAGAAACATCGGATGGATTTATGCCCGAAATACGAGCCGCCTGCCCAAGTGTTTGTGGTTTTATTTTTTTTAGTTTCTCTCGTGCCTCAGCAGATAAGCTTCCAACAACATCATAATTAAAATCGCCTTTAATTTTCAATTCTTCCAGGCGTTTAAGTTTATCGGCGTTTTCACTTTCTCTTTCAATGTAGCCCTCGTATTTCATTAAAATTTCGGCTTGCTCAATCGTTTCGTTATTAAAATCCGCAATAGTCGTTTCAACATCCTTACAATAACGAGCTATATCCGGTATGCCAATATTCGGACGAGAAAGGATGTTGTAGTATCTGATTTTTTGGTTGATAGGGGATGAGCCTATACTCTCTAAAAATGGATTTATTTCGTTTGGCTCAACACTGGTGTTTCTAAAATACTCTATTATAGTTTTTGAGTTAGCAATTTTATCTTCGACTTTTTTTAATCTTTCATATGAAGCTAAACCTAATTTATGAGAAATAGGAGTGAGGCGAATATCAGCATTGTCTTGCCTTAAAAGCAAACGATATTCGGAACGACTGGTAAACATACGATATGGCTCGTCGGTTCCCTTGTTGACTAAATCATCAATTAACACACCAATATAACCATCGTATCTATTTAAAACCAAAGGCTCTTTTTCTGTAATTTTCAGGTGCGCATTCATTCCGGCCATAATTCCCTGGCAGGCAGCCTCTTCGTAGCCTGTGGTTCCGTTAATTTGACCTGCAAAATACAGATTATCAATTAGTTGCGTCTCTAAAGTTAATCTTAGCTGGGTAGGGGGGAAGTAATCGTACTCGATTGCATAGCCAGGGCGGAACATTTTGGCGTTTTCTAAGCCGGGGATTAATTGCAGGGCTTTATACTGAACATCTTCTGGTAAAGAGGTAGAAAAGCCATTAAGGTAAATCTCAACCGTGTCCCAACCCTCTGGTTCAATAAATAATTGGTGACGTTCTCTTTCAGAGAAGCGAGAAATCTTATCTTCTATAGAAGGGCAATAACGAGGTCCGCGACCTTGAATTCGACCGGCAAACATGGGCGATTGCTCAAAGCCTGTTTTTAAAATATCGTGTACTTGCTGGTTAGTATATGTGATATGACAAGGCAATTGCTTTTTTGCATTAGGCCCTATAAAAGGCGAGGTGCCATCTAAATAAGAAAACTTATCAAGCTGGTCGTCTCCATCTTGTAATTCGGTTTTAGAATAATCAATAGAACGTCCATCTAAACGAGGGGGGGTGCCTGTTTTCATTCTACCGCTTTCAAAACCCAAAGCAACTAATTGCTCTGTAATTCCAAAAGCAGCTTTCTCGCCTGTTCTTCCTCCTGAAAAATTCTTTTCACCTATATGTATCAGTCCGTTTAAAAAGGTGCCGTTTGTAAGTACAACTGCTTTGGCTTTAAACTGTATTCCCATTCCGGTTACAACACCTTCAACCCGTTTACCATCCTTGCTAATTAAAAGCGAGTTAACGGTATCTTGCCAAAAATCTACATTAGGAGTTTGCTCAAGCATTTTACGCCACTCATTAGCAAATAACATGCGGTCGTTTTGCGTACGCGGACTCCACATTGCCGGGCCTTTACTACGGTTTAGCATGCGGAATTGTATAGCTGATTTATCAGAAATAATACCCGAATAACCACCAAGTGCATCAATCTCTCGTATAATTTGCCCCTTTGCAATACCCCCCATAGCCGGGTTACAGCTCATTTGGGCAATGGTTTGCATATTCATGGTTATTAATAAAACCTTAGAGCCCATGTTGGCAGCAGCAGCAACAGCTTCGCAACCGGCATGACCGGCACCAACAACAATTATATCGTAAGATGATTGCATTTTTAAGAAGCGCAAAATTACAACAAAATTGGTTGCGCCCTTACTTAGAAAAGATTAAACCATGTTTAATCTTTGTAAAAGCTCGTCTTTATAAGACCCACCAATAGGAATTGGCTTTTTATCCTTTTCTAAAATAAGGTTATGATTCTCAATAGCCACAATTTTATCTACACGAACAATGAAAGAACGGTGAACGCGCATAAATTCATTCGGTGCAACTTTCTTTTCAATGTCTTTCATGGTTGAGTGAATGGTGTAGCGCATAAGTTCGGTGTTTATGGTTACATAATCTTTTAGCGCTTCAATAAAGAAAATATCTTTTGTGTTTATTTTTACCAGGCGGCTGTTTGATTTTACAAACAGAACATCTTTTGCCCCCTCTTTATTTTCTACTATTGAATATAAAAAATCTCTTTCTTTTCTAAGTTCTGTTAATTTTTTGTGGCGGTGTATAGCCATCTCAATAGAGATATTTAAATCCTTCTCTTTAAAAGGCTTTAAAATATAGCCGTATGGTTCTGTAACCTTTGCTTTTGCTAAGGTTGCTTCATCAGCATAAGCTGTTAAAAATATTACCGGAATATTAAGCAGCTTTATTTTATCGGCAGCATCAATACCCGTTAAAGTCCCCTTTAACATTATGTCCATTAAAACCACGTCGGGGTGTAATTCGGTTGCAATTTCAATAGCCTCTTCGGCATTGTTGCAAGACCCTATTACGTTATAGCCTATTTTTTTTAAGCTATTTTGAATGTCTTTTGAAACGATGCTTTCGTCTTCAACAACAAGTATGTTAATGGTGTTTGACATAAATTAAAAAATTATTTCGAATGATGTTCCGTTTGTTTTATCTAAGGTTATGGTTCCGTTTATTTGTTCTGTTAAAATATTTACCAACTGTAGTCCTAACGATTCTGTATTTCTAAAATCAATATTAGCGGGCATTCCTTTTCCGTTATCAGCTACAAGCATTTTTATTTTATTATTTCCAATATCTTTTAGTTTTACACTGATGAAACCCTGCGAGCCATCGGCGAAAGCGTATTTAAATGCGTTAGATACAAGTTCGTTTACGATTAATCCACACGGAATTGAGGTATCTAAATTAAGAAATATTGTATCAACATCAAAATTTGCTTTAATTTTTTGTTGATTGGCGTCATATGAGTAAAAAAGGTTTTTAACCAAATTTGTTATATACTCACTAAAGTTAATTTGCGAAAAGTCTTTAGTTTGGTAAAGCGACTCATGTATAAATGCCATTGTTTTAATACGGTTTTGGCACTCCCTTAAAATATTGGCAGTTTCTTTATCTTTAACATACGAGGTTTGCAGGTTAAGTATGCTTGATATAACCTGCAGGTTATTTTTTACACGGTGGTGTACTTCTTTTAACAGAATTTCTTTCTCTCTGAGGGCTTCCCGCAAATCGGTTTCGGCTGCAATTTTTTCGCTAATATCTCTCGAAAATATGGCTATACCAACCGTTTCATTTCCTTGTTTAATAGGGTTGTAGTTGCTTTCAAAATACCTTGTTTTATAGCCACCCACCGAAAACATTTCAACAGCCACCAAGCTTTGCCCTTCGGTAAAAACACGCTTATAAATGTTTCTCATATCATCGTGGTGGCTTTCGTCCATGGTTTCGAAAATAGACATTCCTTCTTTCAACTCCATGCCGTTTCGCCCTTTAACCATTTGAAACAACAACCGGTTAAATTGAACCACATTATAGTTTTTATCAATAGAAACTACAATATCAGTAGTATTGTTAATGATGGCGGCCAGCTGCGTTTGTGTATTTAATATTTTTTGTTGAATTTCTTTTTGCTCCGTAACATCTTTAGAAAAAACTGAAACACCTACTATTTTGTTGTTTATTATAATAGGGTTATAGTTTGCCTCATAGGTTCGGTATTTTTTTGTTTTAGGATGAAAAAACGTTTCAACCGCAACTACGTTTTCTCCTTTTAAGGCCAGGTCATACGTTTTTTTTAATTCTTCGCGCATATCGGGAGGCAGAAAATCAAAAAAATTCATCCCCGGGTGCATTTCCTTTCCGGTACGATAAAAAGCAATTTCTCTTAATACTTCATTACACTGAACCACATTATAATTTTTATCCATCGAAAAAATTATGTCGTTGGTTGTGTTTATAATGGTTTTAAGTTGCGATTGTTTATCTAATACTTCTTGCTGAGCATATTCTCTGGCGGTAACGTCTTTAGAAAAAACAGCCACGCCGGTTACTTTGCCTCCTATTTTAATCGGGCTATAATGAGCTTCGTATACAAACTCTTCATCACCCATATAAAATTTTTCAATAGCTAACACACTTTCTCCTGCTAAGGCTTTATCATATCTATCTTTTACATCTTTATGATACTGTATGGGTAAAATATCAAAAACAAGAACGCCTTGTTTTACATCAACGCCATGCCTTACTTTGACTACGTTTTTTAATACATTATTAAACTCTGAAATTTTATAATTTTTATCTACAGAGAAAATAATATCATCTGTTGTATTAATAATGGCTTCTAATTGTGATTTTTTGTGTGTAACTTCTTTTCTGTCTTTCTTTTGTTCAGTTACATCGTGTGCCTGCCCGGCAACTTCAATTATTTCATTTTTATCATTATAAATAGGATGGAGTGTAATAAAACGATGTTTCTTTTCCCCGGCTAAAGTGATGGTTTCTGTTTCAAACTCTACCGTTTTTCCAGAAAAAGCATCGGCATACTTATCGTCCCAAAAAGAATGGTATTCATCAGGGGCAAATTTTATTTTAGGTTTATTTAAGTCGGTATTTATTTGCGGATAAACACCATACGTATTAAAAATGGCCTCGTTATAGTTTTTATTAAAAGATGTTAAGGATATATTTTTATTAACAGTCCACATAAGTTGTGTACCGCTTTCAAAAATCGCTCTGAGTTTTTGTTCAGATTGTGTACGGAGATCTATTTCTTTTTTTAATTGCTGGTTTATTTTTTTAACCTGTTTTGTTCTTGTTTTTTCTTCTAATAATTGCCTGTTTATAGCCGTATCTGTAATAATTACTTGTATAGCCGGCGCATCGTTATATAAAATATAAGACGATTTTATTTCTATAAAAACCGATTTTCCTTTACTGTTTTTTACCTCAATTTCTATAGGCTCAAGTTCTTTTCCGGGCGTTAATGTTTTTCGCCGTTCGTTTAGTTTATTTATAAATTGCGGCTTAACAAAATCGTAGGCATTTTTTAAACTAAAATCTTTTTTTGCTAAGCCCGATAACTTAACCGCGCTTTTATTTGCAAATAAAATTTTACCTTCAAAAGAAATAATAGCTATTGGTAAAGGCAGGTTTTCTACTATGTTTTTATAGCTATTGGTATCCGAATTATGTTTATCGGCTTTGTTCATTAATCAACCGATTTTTCTTTTTTCGACTTGTCTTTTTTATCCGTCTCTTCTTTTGATTGATTTGTTTTTGTGTCCTGAAAAACTTTTAAGTTGTCTTCCAGTGCCGGAACATCTCTTCCGTCCCATTTTATTTCTTCGCCGTTTCTATAGGTAATAGTTAGTATTAAAAAGTTATTCTCGTCAAAATAATTCCAGTTACCCTCTTTTTGTCCGCCCACATATTTACCGGTTGCCTGGGGTTTTCCGGTTTCGTAATAATAAGTATGTTTTCCTTCGGGTTCTCCATTTACAAAAGCACCTTCAAACCGTAATTTATTTTCTTTTACATAATATGCTTTCCAAACACTATCAGGCATTCCGTTGTGGTATACCCCATATTCTTTATAATTTAAAATCTGATAAAACCAGGGGCCTTCTTTTTCATTATCTAAATACTCGCCTTTGGTAATTAATTTACCATCTTCGGTATATTCTTCGTATTCACCTTCTAATTTATCGTTCTGGTAGTTTTCTTTCATTAAAACGTTGCCGTTATTATAATACCAGTTCCAAGGGCCTTGTAAACGGCCTTTTTTATCGTATTTTCCTTTTTGTTCTATTTTTTGATTTGGGTAAAAAAACTCCCAATTGCCAATACGTTTATCGTCTACATAAGTTCCTTTAGAGCGAAATTCGCCTGTTATATTATATTCAATCCATTCTTTTTGACGGCGGCGTAAGGAATCAACAGGGCCACGTTCTATTAAATATCCTTCCTGAAAATTATAGGCTGAATCGGGTACTGAAATATTAAAGCAATGAAATTGTTTTTGATTAGTTTCTAACGAATCTATATAAACTAAAACAGTGTCGCATCGGTGTGATAAATGAAACCTATAATGTGTACCCATAGGCACACCATTTACATAGCCACCTTCGTACCTAACATTACCATCATCAAAATAAGCTCTAAAAATATCGAGCTTAGCAAGTTCAGGTGCATCTTTTACTTCTTTACCAAAAGTATATTTTTTAATATCCTGTAAATTTCCTTTCTTATCATACTCTTTTACATATCCATCAATAGTTCCGTCTTTATATCTTTCTTCTTTTTGTATGGCACCATTGCTGTAAAATTTCTTCCACATACCTTGTTTATTTCCATTTTCATCTGTTTGGTTTATTTTTTCCTGCCTTTCTACATAGCCCATTTTATAATGAATTATATTGGTAACCAATGTATCTGGCGAATAGATATACGATATACCATCTGCCTTATTATTTTTAAATGGTATGCTTTGTTTTACTAAACCCGTATTATAGTAAATGTAAGAAGTATCCTGTTTTATGTCATCTACATAATTTTCTCTTGATACAACAATTCCGGCAGTATCATACGTTGTTATGTACCCGTTTTTTTTACCATTTAAATAATTAAATGTTTTTGTTAGCTGGCCTTTTTCATTATAAAATTTCCAAATACTATCCAGTAAAAAATCTTTCCGGTTTCCTTCGTTTTTTAATATGCCTGTTTTATAATAATTTTTCCAATAGCCATCAGCCTTACCATTTCTCATAGTTCCTTCTGATGATTTTTTACCGTTATCAAAGTAAAAAATATTGTAGCCGTTTTTAGCAGTTGTTGTATCGCTTTTTTGAGCGTAACTAATTAAAAAATTAAATACTAAAAATACTATTACTGCTTTCTTCATCTACACTTCAAATTTAATTTTAATTTTAAGATAAAGACAACATTCGTAAAATTGGTTTGTTAGCCGCTTCTATTAAATGATTTGGTAATATTAATTCGGGCTTTTCATACTTTAATGTCAGGTAAATTTTTTCCAACGTATTTAGTTTCATATGTGGGCAATCGTTACACGCACAGCTGTTATTTGGTGGCGCCGGAATAAATGTTTTTTCAGGTGAGTTTTTTATCATCTGATGTAAAATACCGGTTTCAGTAGCCACTATAAACTCTTTACAAGGGTTTGTTTTAGTATAATTTAAAATAGCCGTTGTACTGCCAATAAAATCGGCTTTATCCAAAACAGTAGTTTCACATTCGGGATGTGCTACAAGCTGAGCATGCGGGTGTTGCATTTTTAACTTAGTAATTTTTTCTACCGAAAATATTTCATGTACCATACAGGCACCATCCCATAACAACATAGTACGGTTAGTTACTTTGTTTATATAAGCTCCTAAATTTTTATCGGGAGCAAAAATTATAGGTTGGTCTTTTGGTAAACTTTCTACAATTTTTACAGCGTTGCTTGATGTACATATAATATCAGAAAGTGCCTTTATTTCTGCTGTACAGTTGATATAAGAGATTACTAAGTGGTTTGGGTGCTGTTTCTTAAACTCTGCAAATTTTTCAGGAGGGCAAGAATCTGCAAGTGAGCAGCCGGCATTCATATCCGGAATTAAAACTTTTTTTGTTGGATTTAATATTTTAGCCGTTTCGGCCATAAAATGCACACCGGCAAACAAAATAATGTCGGCATTTGTTTGCTGTGCCTGCTGTGCAAGCCCCAGGCTATCACCAATGTAGTCGGCAATATCCTGAATATCGGGGTTTTGGTAGTAGTGAGCAAGGATAACTGCATTTTTTTGTTTTTTAAGGATTTCTATCTCCGCAAAGATATCCGTTTGCACATCCACTTGTTCATCTACATAACCTTTACTTACATTACTCATCTCTATATTATTTTTAAAATAAATTATATTATTATATTAGGTGTTAGTTTGGTTAGTAACTTGTTTTTAATGGGCTTTTAAATATCAATATTAAAAACATGTTAACTTGTTATCAGCATTTATTTTATTGCTATCTGTTTGATAAGCAATTATTATACTACAAAATTAAACATTGTTAGTAAACTAATTAGTTAATAAAAATCAATTTTAAGTGTGGTTAATTTATGTGTTTAAAGTTCTGATATTATCTGATTATTTTTTTGCTGGGGTTAGGTTATGAACATAAAAACATTCTCTATAAAACTTAACGAACATTTAACGTTTTTTTAATCTTTAGTTTCTAACAACTATTTGGTGTTTTTAGAGTTAGGATGTTTATAAATATAAATACCTTAAAAAATAGTGAACACAAAGTTAGTGGGTTTTTAACATGGTTTATTAACTTTGCCTGATAAATATTTGTTATGCAAGACTTGTTTGATAAGATTAAAAAGAATATGGGTTCTATTGGCCAATACTCAAAAGAAAGCCATGGTTATTTTACGTTTCCTAAATTAGAAGGAGATATAGCACCCCGTATGATTTTTCGTGGAAAAGAGCGTTTAAACTGGAGTTTAAATAACTATTTAGGTTTGGCTAACCACCCCGAAGTGCGTAAAGCAGATGCTGAAGCTGCGGCTAAATATGGCTATGCCATGCCAATGGGCGCCCGTATGATGAGTGGTAATAGTAATCTGCATGAGCAATTAGAGAAAGAATTAGCTGCTTTATCTAAAAAACAAGATGCCATATTGGTTAATTATGGTTACCAGGCTATGGCGAGTGCTATTGACTGTTTGGTTGACAGGCACGATGTTATTGTATATGATGCCGAATCACATGCTTGTATTTTAGATGGTGTACGCCTGCATATGGGGAAACGTTTTGTGTTTCCGCACAACGATATTGAGAGCTGTGAAAAACAGCTACAACGTGCTACCAAACTGGTTGAAGAAACAGGAGGGTCTATTTTAGTTATTACCGAAGGTGTTTTTGGTATGAGCGGAGACCAAGGTAAGCTTAAAGAAATTATTGAGTTAAAAAATAAATATACATTCCGTTTATTTGTTGATGATGCGCACGGAATAGGCACTATGGGTAAAACAGGTGCCGGAACAGGAGAGGAACAAAACTGCCAGGATGGTATAGATGTGTACTTTGGTACATTTGCTAAAAGCTTTGCTTTAATAGGCGGGTTTATTTCGGCTGACGAAGAAGTAGTTACTTATTTGCGTTATAATATGCGTTCGCAAATATTTGCCAAAGCTTTACCTATTGCTTTAGTAGAAGGACTTTTAAAACGTTTAGAACTTATCCGTAACCACCCTGAATACCGTGCTAAACTATGGGAAATAACTAATGCCCTGCAAAAAGGTTTAAAAGATGCCGGCTTTAATATTGGTAAAACAAATACGCCTGTAACGCCTGTTTACTTAAACGGTACGGTTGATGAGGCTACTAATATGACATTTGAATTACGTGAAAAATACAACATTTTCTGTTCAATAGTAGTTTACCCGGTTATACCAAAAGGACAAATTATTTTACGACTTATACCAACTGCAGTACATACATTAGAAGATGTAAAATATACTATAGAAGCATTTAGCGCTATTAAAGATAAACTAACCAGTGGCGAGTATGCTAAGGGTGGTTTTGCTAAAGTGCAATAACTCTTTTTGAAGACATAAATTTTGTTTATATCTTAGTTATAGGTTTAAACAGATAAATTTGTCTAAAAAAATGAGCATTAATAAAGCAATAACATCGCTAAGTGCCATTGTTTTTTTAGCAACCACACTTCTGTTTTCAAATAAAGTAATTGCCGGTAATGGTAAAGAAGACAGTACGGCCCTTAAAAGAAAACTTGTTTTTTCGGTAGGAATAGGTGACCCGGCTATTATTTATATAAACAACTTTATTAATAATGGCTATAAATTTAATGGTAGTGAAAAGGTTGTACCACAAACAAACCCGCTTTATGCTAAAGTTGAATACCGGTTTTTTCACCACATAGGTATAGGTGTAAATGTAAGTTATGACGATTACGAGGCACAACAAACGGCCCCATCAAGCACAACATATACAACAAGTTATAAGGCACATACGTTAGTTGGCGATGTCAGGTTAAACAAACATTTCCATTTTTTTAAAAAAAGACTCGATTTTTATTTGGGCGCAGGTTTAGGTTACGAAATACAATCCATTACCAATATTATTAATACTAAAAGCTTACCTAAATTAAATGGAAATTCTATAGCTTTTGAGCTGACTATTGGGGGAAGATTTTATTTTACTAAAAGAATAGGAATTTATATAGAAGGAGGGATAGCCAGGTCTATACTACAAGGGGGGCTTGCCGTAAGGATTTAAAGATTAATTGATAGAATCTTTTTCTTTATTCATGGGTCCACGCATGTGGATGATTAAACCATTTAAAAAATTGCGCAGTACTTGGTCGCCACACTCTTTATAATTTGGATGATCTTCTTTTTGATACAAGGCATTTAACTCGCTTTTTGTCATATTAAAGTCAGCCAGCTTAAGAATTTTAATTACATCATCGTCTCTTAACTTTAATGCTACACGAAGTTTTTTAAGAATGTCGTTGTTTGTCATTATTTTTGTGATTTAATTTTATAGCCAACCACCCATTTCGGTTTTTGCTGTTTTCCTTCTTCCTTTGCAGTCACGAGTTTTTTTGACCTACAAGCCATGGTAGATAAAGTCATGCCTATAAAAAGCAATCCACAAACAAAATAACGAATCGTTTTTTTCATTAAGGGTAAATATTAGCGGCCATTTTATTGTTGTACTTCTCTTCCACATGTAATACAATGTCAACATTTGTGCCACAATAGGATTTTAAGGCGTCGCAAACTCTTAATAATTGTTTATTATTTAATACTTGTTGTGTTTTAATTTCGTTAGCGCACCACTTAGTAATAGAAAGTTTGTTGTAAACGCTATTACTGTTATTATAAGTAAAATACTGCACATATAATGGTAATTTATTTTTTTCTTTAATATAAATGAACTGTTCGCTGGCATTCCTTTGCATTAAATCAATTTTGTTGGTTGGAAACAAATCCTGTTTTATAAACAAGCCACAAACCAATAGCAACAATACTAATGTACCATATAAATTAAAGGAAACTTCGTATATTTTTTGTTCGTTGGTTTTGCCGGCAAATAAAAAATAAAGCGTAAAAATCATGCAAATATTCCAAACTAAAACGGCAGCGTTTGCATAAGGTGTTTCGTTTAATAACAAGCAAAAAGAAAATATATGTAAACAAATACCAATAACAATTGATGCCATTTTTATACGATTAACAAAAAGGCCAACGGCTACAAACAACTCAATAAAAGGAATTATATGCCGTATTCCTAAAATGTATTTGTGTTGTTCAGGCGTACAAACTTTCTCTAAAGGGGCAATAAACTGTAGCCAAACACTTTCATTAATGCTTGTTTGAAAAAACTGAATAGCCGATAAAATATACACGAGGCAAACTAAAATTTTAATAGCGGTAAACACCGAACTATATCTGCGGGGGTTATCAATGCGCCAGTTATGGCCGCATAAAAGAAGCAAAGCGCCTATATAAAAAAATAGCCAATATTGCCCTTTTGCAGTATCTGTAAAAACTGCAAACAACAAGCAAAGCGTAGAAAGAAAAATAAAAAACTTAGGCGAACGGTATAGGAAAACACCAATTAAGGAGACTGATAAAATCACAAGAACAATGTAGCTCACTATTTCGGCGTAAGGAAAAGAATATAAAGAAAGCCTTGGGTAATAACCTGCCGGAAGCCACCAATTTATAGTAAAGCCTATACTTGTTATAATAGATAAGGCTAAGATTGTTTTAACAATGCGTAGTCGTTGAGAGATGCTTAGGATTGGGTTTATGAGTTGTTGTATCATTTTAGTTTACCTGCTTTATAAAAATATTTTTTATAATAAGAATCGTTTAAATCGCTGATAATTACGCCACGTTTAGTGGAAGCATGGACAAACTTGTTGTTTCCAACATATACCCCTACATGTGAAACCTTGTCGCTCCCTATTTTAAAAAACACCAGGTCGCCCTCTTGTATCTCGGTAGTTTTTACGTTTGTAGTTTCTTGTTCAATAGAACTGGCCGGACCTTTAATAGTTTTTTTATATACATTAGCATATAGCGTTGCTGCAAAGTGCGAGCAATCTATCCCGTTTTTATCTATTCCGCCATATTTGTAAACGGTGCCATACCAATACCGAATAAAATTTGCCAGCGTTTTATCTGAAATATTTTTTGTTTCCTGTTTTATTTCTTCAGAGGAAATTTTAATAGCTTCTTTTTCTTTAGCTGCTGATTTATCTTCCGGCTTCTTTTCAGCCTCTGTTTTTTGTTTTAAAGGCTGATTTATAGCAACGGCTTTTTTCGACTTACAAGAAGCCGAAAAAAGTAATAATATAAAACAACAGAAATAGAACCGCAATAAGCGCATACTCCAAAAATAAAGGATGGAAGCGCTTGTTTATGGTAAACAAAAAACGTTTATCTACAAAGCTTTGTTAATTGTATTGGATGCTTATTTTTTTTATTGCATCACTATTTTCGCCATCTATGGTTGCCGGGGCCCACTTTTTTACAGACTTAATTAAATCAATAACATCTTGCGAGCAAGTATTGCAATCGGCCAACGGCTTTATAATTTTAATTTTTTCAGCCTTTCCGGCTTTGGTAATTAAAAATTCAACCTCAATGATGCCCGAATAAGAAAGAGATGATATTTTAAGATTTTGTTTTACATAAGTTGCAAATGCGACATCGCCACCTATATAAGCGGGATCTCGGTAACTTTTAGCTGATTTTTTATTCGGGCTATTTGCCTGGTATAATCCTGCTGTTTTATTTTTTTGTGCCGCAATACTTTCATCTTTTTTATCTTCTGCAGAATTGTTAGTCGCCCGGTTGTTTTTAGAGAAAGCCATTTGCATCGGTTGGTTTGTACTACCCGTGGCAGCCGGCACCGCTTTAGATTGATCTTCGGTTGATACGTTACCGGTAATTGTATTGTTGCTGTTTGATTCTTCGTCCTGCTTGTTAACTACCACTTCTTTTTGTTGTTCTTGTTTGGCTTGTGGTGTGGTAGCTTTACTATCCTCATAATTATCGGCTTTGCTTAAAGATTTTTTAGCCTCAAATTGTTCTTGTTGTTTATCTGCCTCTTTTTCTTCTTGCTTTATATCCTGCATTTTTTCTTCAGCGGGCGCAGCCGCAGTATTTGTTTGAGAAAGTAATGCAATATGTTTTTCGTTACGGGTAATAGTTGTTTTTTTGGCGGCTTCTTCGGGTTCTTTTGCCTCGTATGTAGTTTGTGTTTCGGGTTGAACAGAGGTTGTGTTTGGTTCTTGTATTGGCTTTAAATTTTCGGCTACTGCATTTGGCTTGTCGTTTTTTATAACATTTGTAGCAACCTCATTTTTAAAGAAAAATACTAAACCAATTATTAGTAATAAAGACGCCGCCACACCAAGATAATAGACAAGTTTTTTGTTTTTTTCTTTAGCAACAAGGGTATCAACCTCTTCATTTAGTTTATTTAATATAGCAAGATTATCCAGTAACTTCAAACCCTCTAAAGCTTCACGCTCAAACTCATCCATATCAGCAGGCGCATTCTTTCCTTCCTTAATCAGTTTAAGAAGTTCTTCTTTACTATATATGTTATGCTTGTCCTTTTGCATGGTTTTCTTCCAGCCGTAATTTTAAATTTCTCTTCCCGTTTTGTATATAACTTTTAACTTTATTTAAATCATAATTTGTTAACTCAACTATTTGCGCGTAGCTTTTATCTTTTAAGTAAAAAAGCTCTATGCAAACCCGTTGCCCTTCATCCAAATCGGCCAACGCCTTTTCAAGCAAAGCGTATTCCTGCTCGCGCTTATTAGCTTGTAGATGAGTTTCTTCACTGTTTTCCATAAAAACCTTAAAATCTTTTTCGTACTCAAGCGCTCGTCTTAAATTACTTTGCGCCGACCGGAGTTGCATCAAACAAAAATTCTTGCTATACGTAAAAAGCCAGCTTTTAAAAAACTCTACTTTGTGTTTTTTAAGGTCATCAAATAGTTTGGTAAAAATGTTTACACTGGCATCATAAGCCTGGTCTTGGTCTTTAAAATACTTCATGCACAAACCAAATACCAG
>DATFTU010000240.1:0-5640 GCA_035261565.1 Bacteroidia bacterium | reverse complement strand
GGGTTGCCGGTTGATAAGTTATGCGGGTCGCTAAAATTGGTAAAGGGGTTAAGCTCGGTATAGTCAGGTCTTTCAAGCCTGCGGGTATAGCCAATTTTAAACGATTGGTCTTTTTTAAATTTATGCGATACAATAATTGATGGCACAATAATATTATATGAGGGCACCGATGTGTTCGGAAAATCAATATTAATATTAGTATACTCACTTCTAAAACCTGCCTTTACATCCAGCCAGTTAAACAAAGTAAAATTGCTCGATACATAACCTGCATAAATTTTCATATCATACTTTATGCTGTATGATTGCGTGGCCAGGTTTTCATATACATCTGATGAGGGGTCTAAAAAACTAACATTGGTTGTGCTGTTTATATGTTGCTCAACATGTTTTACGCCGGCCTCAAAAGCAAGTTTTTCGGTAACGGGCTGCGCATAATCTACCGAAATATTCAGGTTATTATCTGTACCGGGGTTCGAGCTCGATGTGCCTGTGTATGGCGTATTCGACCCATCGTAACTTTGCGTTTGCACATAATTGCTGTTGGGTGTGCCATTGCTGGTAACCACGGCAACATTTAATTCCTGCCCTTCTTTTTTAAACTTTTTTAAATAACTTAAATTACAATCTACCGACCCAATGCTTGAACTGCTGGTTGAGTTACGATAACCTTTCGTATCCTGTAATATGTTCGAGTATATATCCTGCGTTATCTGTTCCTGGTTAATAAACGAAATGCTTTGGTTGCCAAAATTATTATACGTTACCGATCCCGTTAAGCTGTTCAGTTTATTAATGCTCCAGTCAAAACCCAAACCGGTGTTGTATCCGTGGCGCTGAAAATCGGTATATCCATCTTGCGTTAAATGTGTGCTGGTTTGTGCCACGGCATCTGTCGATGTCCTGTCTTGCGAGTTTGGTGTGTGTGAGCTTAACTGCGCGTTGCCACCAAAAAAAGCATTCAGTCCAAAATTATTGTTTTTGTAGGCAATGTTAGCCGACCCATTTTCAAAACGTGTGCCCGCATTTAAACTAACGTTGCCGTTAACGCCCTTAACTTTATTTTCTTTTAAAATAATATTGATGATACCACCTGTGCCCTGCGCGTCGTATTTCGACCCCGGGCTGGTAATGGCTTCAATACTTTTTATTTGGCTGGCCGGTATGGATGCCAATGCATCAGCTAAACTATTGCCAAAAATACTGGATGGTTTGCCGTTAATTAAAAAACGTATGTTGGTGTTGCCCTGTAACTCTACATTGCCATCAATATCAACCACCACCTGCGGTACTTTCTTTAAAATATCAATGGCTGCTCCTCCCTGCGATGTAACATCGTTTTCGGCATTGTAAACTATTTTATCAATTTTAAATTCTACCAGCTCGGTTTTAGCGGTAACCGTTACCGCGTTTAAAGTAGTTTGTGCACTTGCCAGTTTAACAGGGCCTAAATTAATGCTTCGGTTTTTTTTGCTTA
Source organism: Bacteroidia bacterium (assembly GCA_035261565.1). Taxonomy (GTDB): domain Bacteria; phylum Bacteroidota; class Bacteroidia; order B-17B0; family Aurantibacillaceae; genus PALSA-968. The sequence continues at coordinate 4,163 of DATFTU010000240.1, read as the reverse complement.
TGTGTATGTTGGCAACCTCGCCGTTTTTATAACCTATAAAATAAACAGTTATTTTATAAGTTCCGTCGGGTATATTATCAATCACAAAATTACCCTTGCCATCGCTGGTGGTGCCGTTTATTTCTTTGCTGCCATCTTGCGGCAGCAAACCCACGCTGGCATACTCAACGGGCTGCGCCGTAGCCGAGTCAATAACTACGCCTGTAATTTTGCCCTTGCCAACTGCATCGGTATTTTTTTGCGCAAAGCCACTCTTGGCAAAAATTACCAGAAGCAGTAAACCCCATAATTTTTTCATTTACTTTTTTTGCCGGGCGGCAAACCTACTATATAAATCTGTAGTGTTTTAGGTTTTTGCTTGCCGTAAAACATGAATAATACGGCAAGCAAAATTTTAACCTGAATATGATTTAAATTATTTTTTCCATTTAATGCCGCAGCCAATTGCTTTGGTATTATCGGGCGTTACGGGTTTGCCGGCTAAAATATTGGCAACCGCGTTTTCTACATATTTTTCTTTCACCGCGCTTTCATCCTCGCTGTTATCATCAATAGCCCCAATGTATTTTACTATGTAAGTATCTTTTTCTTTTTGCAATACATACACATGCGGTGTTTTTGTGGCGCCGTATGCTTTGGCAACATTTTGTGTTTCATCTATCAGGTACGGAAACGTGTAGCCTTTTTCTTTAGCGCGTTTTTGCATATTTTCAAAACTATCTTCGGGTTCAATAGCTGGGTCGTTAGGGTTTATAGCCACCACCGGAAACCCTTTGGCTTTCATTTTTTTATCCAGATCCATAATACGGCTTTCGTATTTTTTTGCAAACGGACAGTGGTTGCAGGTAAACACCACAATAATACCTTTGGCATCTTTATAATCCGCCATCGATACCATTTTATCGTTTACGTTTTTCAGTTTAAAGTCTATGGCTTTATCGCCCACTTTATACCCGCCTTCGGTAAAGGCTGCAAATAATACTAAGGCTGCTGTTGCCACAAGAGTTGTTATTTTTTTCATAGGTTTTATTTTTGTTCTGTATTAATAATAATGTTTGTGTTCATTTTTGTTATGGTTTCGTCCAGTTCTTGCTGGGTAAAACTGCCCTCTTTAAAAAAAACTTTTTCGCCGCCTTTGTACATAATGGTGGCGGGTATTGAGCCACTCCAGGCCGGGTCAACTCTATCAATCCAGTCGTTAGGGTTAGGGGCGTTTAAAAGCATAACCCGGTTTTGTATTTTTTTGTTTTCTACAAAGCGCTCAACACTGGCCAGCTCCTTTACCGAGTTTAAACATACATAAAGTATTTTTACTTTTTGCGTGGCAAACGTTTGCGATGCGTTTTCAAAAAAAGGCATTTCTTTTACGCAGGGGCCGCACCAGGTAGCCCAAAAATTTACTACATACACAGTGTCGTTGTTTTTTAAATCGGCCTGCTCCTGTAATTGTCCAAAGGTTACCACTTCAACCTTTTTTTCTGTTTGGGTAAAGCCAAATAAAAAAGCAAGTAAAACTATTTTAAACCCTGTTTTCATGTGTATAAAATATATAGGTAAAAATAGGTTAAAAATTAGTTGCGCTAAGGTTAAAAAACATAAAAAATGCGGTATGGCTAATTGCAGGTTATTTTGTTTGCCGGGTTTTGTTTTGGCGATGGCATTTTACTTGTTTTATCCGTAATTACCGCGTGTAGCTCTTCTTGCGTAAAATCGCCTTCTTTAAAATAAACCTCTTTACCATTTTTATACATTACCGTTGCCGGAATTGAGCCCGTCCAAAAAGCGTCCACTTTCTCTATCCACTCTACCTGGCTGGGCACACTCAGCAGCAAAACGGGGTTTTGTATTTTTTTTGTTTTCATAAAACTTTCAACTCCCGCAATTTCATTTGCATGATTTATGCTAACATATAACACCTTCACTTTTTCTTTACCAAATTTAACCGAAGCCTCTTCAAACAACGGTATCTCAAACTCGCAGGGCTTGCACCAGGTGGCCCAAAAGTTTATTACATACAGGGTGTCGTTTTTTTTAGCTCCGGTTTGCTTTTGCAATTCGCTAAACGTAACCACTTCCGCTTTTTTGCTTGCACCCGCAAATGCACACAAAGCCATTAGTATAAGTAATTTAAAACCTGTTTTCATTTTACGTTTTATTTAAATGTTGCAAAACTTTCCTGATTGCTCATTCCTTATTTTTTAGCCGGCGTTGTTAAAGTGGGTGTTGCCACAGGCGGCGCAGTTGTGTTACTGGTATCGGGCACAAAGGTTAGTGTACCTGTAACCTGTACCATTTTACGGTTTTCGTTTACTTTGGTGGTATAAATTTTTTTGTGGCGCAAATCAATTACCTGTGCCATGCTTCCTTCTTTTCTTTCATCCCACCAGCTTAAATATGTACTGTGGTTTACAGTAGTTAAATCATAAACCGGGCCATCGGTGGCTTTGGCGTCCATCCATTTAATGGTTGAGTCCGTAACAAACGTAAACTTGTAATCTTTATCAGTATAATGTACCAGATACGTTTTGCCAACCATAGTTTTGTAATGCGAGTGATGGCCTTCGTTATGCGGATGTTTATGGCGATGATTGTTTTGCGCCATCAACCCCGAAAAACAGAAGCATAAAATGCCCGCCAATAAAATTGTTTTTTTGTTTTGCATAGTTATTATGTTTAGTGGTACCTGTGATGATGGCCTCTTCTTTTAAAATTAATGCCATCTAAATTGTTTAGTGCTTCGCTCAGTTTTTTCTTTTGCTCATCGGTGCAAAGTGCTCTTATTTTTTCAATATGTGCAATGCGTGTTTTATTAAACACCTCGGTAAAAGCGCTCATACATTTAATCAGCGAGTCTTCTTTATTTTTGTTGGGATTAATAGCGTATAACTCCTTGCTGAAAAGGTCTTTGCTGATTTCATTTTGTTCTGATAAGCTGTCCTTTAAAACATCCATGCTGGTATTAATAACTATCAGTTTTTGTTTTTGCTCGGCACTAAAGGCAAGTTGTTCAGCCAGGTAATCGCTCAGGTTAAATTCAACCTGCATTTGCCCGTCGTGGTTTTGGTGCATGCCGTGTTTGTTTTTGCCATCGCCGCCATGCCGCTTGTGTTTACCGGTGTTGTGACACAGGCAAGCCAGTAAAGTAATGTTTACCACTATAAAAAATACAGCAATAAAAAACCAGAATTTTTGTTTCAAAAAAAAGTTCATCTTACCAATCGTTTAAAGTTAATGTTGAGTTATCTGTGCTTGTATTTGCATCCACGTTTGCAGTTGTATTATCACTTTGTTCGGTTTGTTCATCTGTAGTATCGGTTTCGGCAGGGGTTAAATCCATCAGTAAAATGCCCGTTAAAATACCCGCCAGCAAAACCGATGTAACATATACCGGTGTTTTAAAAAACACCTTACGCTCAAATACCTGCTTATGCAACATCGATGTTTTAAGCAGTATTTTATTAGCCAGATACGGGTTTAGCTCACTTTGCTTTTCGTGTTCAATTTGCGCAAAACCCTCATGCACCATATGCTCGTAAAAAATTTCGCAATTAGTGCAACCTGCCATGTGTTCGGCAAGTTGCTTGGGCAACCGGGCCTGGGCGCCAAACTGGTCGCAAAAATCAAACATTTTATTTCTGACCTCTTTGCAGTTCACGTTATTGCTTTTATTTATAGGTTTAGACATTTTTGTAATAAAAAACTTGCGCTCCCGTTAAAAATAATTTTCATAATATTTTTGCAGCCTTTTTTTTAAATTGGCTTTTGCCCTAAACAATAACGATTCAACCGACGATAAACTCACATTCATTATCTCCGCAATTTCCTCGTAGCTAAGCTCATCGTATTTGGCCAGTGTAAAAGCAATGCGTTGGTTTTCGGGCAAAGCGGCAATGGCTTTTGCCAGTTCAGTTTTTTGTTCCTTTAGTTCCAGTATTTCCTGCGAGTTGGCCGGCGTGTTTTTTATACCCACCAACCCTTGCAGTGTAATATATAACTGCTTTGCTTTTTGCCGTTTTAATGTATTAAGGCATTTGTTAACCGCAATTCTGTACAACCAGGTAGATAGTGATGAGGTTTGCTTAAAGTAATGAATGGATTTAAATACCTCTAAAAAAACCTCCTGGGTAATATCTTCGGCCTCCTGTTTATCATGTAAAAAACCC
>DATFTU010000239.1:0-4430 GCA_035261565.1 Bacteroidia bacterium | reverse complement strand
TCAAATAGCCACACTTGGGGGGCAATTTACGCAGGGAGCAGGCATTTTTTACAGAGAAGAGTTTAATTCAATGGCCGATTTTTTTCGGCGGATTTTAATTAAGAAACCTAAAAGTAGCAAAGTACAATAAATTAAATTCTGTTTACTTGATATAAAAGTAAACTAAAACAAAAACAGCTGTTGTATTTGTAATAAACATAAAATAGTAAAATGGTTTTACTTCAATGTTTTTAATAAAAAGAAATAGTAGAGACAGTATAGATGATATTATAATAAGTGGCAACAGTAAATAAGTAATTGAGCTGCTTACCAAATACGTTTCTTTTCTGTTTGTATCATACACTTTTTTTGCATCGTGCAGCAGTAGCGATTTAAAAATAGTAACACTATCCCTTACTTGTGGCTCTATAGTTTCACTTGTTAAAAATAATTCAAGCTTAGTGTATTTTTGCGTTCGTATCGTTACATAAAAATCCGTCATAGTATGCTTATCAGTTTTAGAGTAATTAACTCTATATCCGCTGGTAATAATATCAGTTGTTTTTAAATAAGGCAGCATCCAGTCTATACATATAATCTGCGCTATCCATAAAAAAACAATGCAACTTCTTTTTGCCAGTTTATAAATAGTGGTTTTGTAAAGGTGAGAAATTTCTTTATGTTTTTCGTGTTGCTTACGGGTAAAAAGTTCTTTGGCTCGTTCAAGCCTTTCTTCTATCGAAAGGTTTTCTTTGCGAGGCATGGTTATTTTTCAACAATAAATAAAATGGCCCTTAATTTATCTAAACCTCCCCAGGTACCGGGTATAATAAATGATGTAATTTCTTTATTCAACTCAATCGTATAAGTTTCTTTATTATCGGTTGTTTCAGTTTTTCGTGAGCTTGCTTTTTTACCCGATATTTCAAATTCAATCACTTTTTTATATAAATCAGCGTTAAATTGCTGATTGGTTAAAATAGAATTTGTTAAACCTTCGTACAATATGGCCGCATAACCATCTTTGTTTTTTGTAACGGCAAGTTTTACATAATTATTTTCGTCATTGCGGGATGTGTTGTAAATTATATACAAAGTATCGTGCAATTTTATTTTTTCGGTAATATTTAAAGTATCAGCGGCTTTGTGGTATTTATCGGCTAATCCCTCAAATTTTACAAGTGTGGTTTTCTTTTGAAGATTTACTTTTTTGTGTACTTGAGTGTTAAAAACAGATACCACAATTATCATATAATTACCTGTTTTAAGGTTGGGTATAATATCAGGGTTTTTAATATGTAAGGGGTAAGTAAACAAAGTATCAGCCGATTTAATTATCAACTCTTTCCAATAACTAAACCCATGTACAGATATTTTATCGTCAGCCTTTATTTGCAACTCAACACGTTTGGTTTGTGCTTTTGCTGTAAAAAAAAGAATAGCTAAAACAAAGAAAAACCTCATTATTATTTTAAAACCGCTGAGTTAACGGCCTCTACCGCTTTTATTTCAGGTACGGCACGTTTAATAGTCTCTTCTATACCCGCTTTCATAGTCATAGTACTCATACTGCACGATTGGCAAGCACCTTTTAGTTCAACACGTACAATTAAATCGTCAGTAATTTCAACCAATTCTACATTCCCTCCATCCGCCAATAGGTACGGACGTATGGTATTCAAAGCTTCTTCAATTTTCTTACGCATGTTGTACTTTTACGTTTACGAAGATAAAACAATAATCAAATTTTATCATTAAAAATTATCAATTTTTAAAAACCTTATTAAGGGTATTATCCGTCGCAAACTAAACCCTATATTTGAGAATTATTATCCTGTTTGTCTGATATGGAAACAACAAGTGTAGATGTTTTGGTTATTGGCGCTGGCCCTGCGGGCTCAGTTGCAGCCGGCATTATAAATCAAAGTGGGTTAAAAGTTCACATGGTTGAGAAAGAAAAGTTTCCGCGCTTTGTTATCGGCGAAAGCCTTTTGCCTCGTTCTATGGAGGCATTGGATGAAGCCAAGCTATTAGATGCCATAAAAGCGCAAGGTTTTCAGCAAAAATTTGGCGCTAAGTTTTTACGTCAGCACGAAATTTGTGATTTTAATTTTAGCGAGCAATATACTAAAGGGTGGCATTGGACCTGGCAGGTGCCTCGTGCCGATTTTGATTTAACATTAGCTAACGAAATACAAAGGCAAGGTGTTAAATTAGATTTTGAAACTACTGTAACCAATATTAAATTTAATGGTACCGATTCTGTAACTACAGTAATTGATAAAGCGGGAAAACAGTCACAAATAAAAGCCCGTTTTATTGTTGATGCAAGCGGGTATGGGCGGGTAATTCCCCGTTTATTTAATTTAGACCGCCCAAGTAATTTACCAACCCGTAAAACATTATTTGCGCATGTAAAAGACCCTTTGCGTTTAAACTACGATGAACCTAACCGTATTATTATTATTGTGCACGAGCCCGGTGTTTGGGTTTGGGTAATTCCGTTTTCTAACGGATTAACTTCGGTTGGTTTTGTTGGCCACGAGAGTTTTTTTGATAAAATTAAGCACCTGTCGCCTGAAGAACAATTACGTTTTTTAATTAAGAGCGAAGTAAATACTTGCGAACGTTTTGCAGAACAAGAATTTGTTTTTGAGCCTCGCACTATACAAGGCTGGAGTGTAACTACCGATAAGTTTTATGGAGATGGGTATGTACTAACAGGCAATGTTACCGAGTTTTTAGACCCTGTGTTTTCATCAGGAGTAACCTTAGCCGTATCTTCCAGTCAGCGGGCGGCAAATTTGGCAGTAAAGCAGCTAAAAGGTATAAAGGTTGATTGGGAGGAAGAGTTTATGAAACCAACAACAATAGGGGTTGATACGTTTAGAAGTTATGTAATGGCTTGGTATGATGGAACACTTAGCGAAATATTTTTTGCTAAAAATGTTAACCCCGATTTTAAAAAACAAATATGCTCTGTTTTAGCCGGTTACGTGTGGGATTTAGATAACCCATTTGTAAAAAAGCACGACAGGGCATTAAAGTCGTTAGCAGACGTAATACGGTTAAATAAAACAGAACAAGCCAAAACATAAACGTTAGGTTTGTTTATTAGTGGTATGATTTTTAAGCGGTTTTATTATTTTTTAATAAACAGTAATATTTATATTTCTTTAGCGGCTGTGTTTTTAACTGTACAGGCACAAATACAGCTTGGTATGCACCCTCAGTGGCATCCATACTTGTTTATTATTTTTTTTGCTACCATGCTTGAGTATAATTTTCATCGCTTAATTACACTCTGGTTTAGAAAAGAAATACTGGCCGATGAAAAATATACCTGGCTTAGAAATAATATTCCTGCTTTTTATACTATAATGATTTTTTCAGTTCTTGGTTTTTTTGCGGCCCTTGTTTTTGCCAAAACTCAGGTAATAATAATCCTGCTGCCTATTGGGCTTATAACTATTTTTTATTCGCTGCCTATATTTAAAATTAAAAAAAAACTTTTCCGTTTACGCGAAATTTCTATCCTTAAAATATTTTTAATTTCATCTATATGGGCATTATCCACAGTTCTTTTACCGGTTATTCAGTCAGATAAAAGTTTTGATAAAATAAATATTCTGTTAATGTTAACCGAACGTATGCTGTTTGTGTTTGCTATTACTATTCCTTTTGATATACGGGATATAGAAAGCGATAGAAATGCTAAATTAAAAACAATACCGTTATTAATGGGGGAGAAGAAGGCCCTGCAAATGGCTATATTTTCTTTAATTCTTTTTGCTGTACTATGCATAGCTCATTATATAAAAACACCTTTATTATATACATTGCCCGCCCTTATAATTTCCGCAGTAACCACCTTTATTTTTATGGTAAATAATAAACTTAAAAAAACAACCTATTACTACTATGGTATTTTAGATGGAACTATGTTTTTTCAGGGTTTAATGGTAATTATAAGCTATTACATTTTTGTAATTAAAACTACTTGCTAAATAAAGTGCTTACAGCATTTAAAATGCTTGTTTCGTTTTTAGTAATGCTCTCTTTAGCATTTTTATAACGTTCTATAAATTTTTTATCGCTAAAAAAATAAGCTCTTATTTTTTCATGAAGTAAACTTTCAAACCAAAAAATGTTTTGTTCTTGTCTTTTTTTCTGAAAGAAATTTTTGCTTTGCATATGCCTTATATATTTCTCAATCATGGCATAAACTTCCTCTATACCTTTATTTTCTGTACTCGAGCAGGTTTTAACTTCAGGTATCCAGCCACTTTCAGTGGGCGGAAACAAGTGTATGGCATTTGCATATTCTGCCCTTGCTGCTTTTGCTTTATCTAAATTATTCCCGTCAGCTTTTGTAATAGCAATACCATCAGCCATTTCCATAATACCACGCTTAATGCCTTGTAACTCGTCGCCCGCGCCTGCAAGCATTA
>DATFTU010000238.1:0-8401 GCA_035261565.1 Bacteroidia bacterium | reverse complement strand
AGGGGAAACGGTATAATAGAGAAACGTTAGAGATTCGTTACAAAGGCAAATCAATTAACGATGTACTGGATATGACAATTGACCAGGCCGTTGAGTTTTTTGAGCATATACCTTACATAAACCAAAAAATAAAAACGTTGTATGATGTTGGCTTGGGGTACATTACACTGGGGCAACAAGCCACCACATTAAGCGGAGGCGAGGCACAGCGTGTTAAACTGGCTACCGAACTTAGTAAAAAAGATACCAGCAAAACCTTTTATATTTTAGATGAGCCTACAACCGGCTTGCATTTTGAGGATATACGCATTTTGCTGGATGTGCTTAACCGCCTGGTTGAAAATGGAAATACGGTTTTGGTAATTGAGCATAATTTGGATATTATAAAAATGGCTGATTATATTATTGATATTGGGCCTGAGGGCGGCGCGCGTGGCGGGCAAATACTTTGCACCGGCACCCCCGAAGAAATTGCCAAAAACAAGGAAAGTTTTACGGCTAAGTTTTTAAAGAAAGAATTACGTAATTTTAAATAAATATTGTTTCATATGAAAACGCTTACTATAGTCCGGCATGCAAAATCTGATTGGGGGAATGAAGGTATTGATGATATATTACGCCCTTTAAGCGAACGAGGCTATTCGGATGCAAGAATAATATCTGCCCAAATTCAAAAAAAAATCCAAACACCTGATTATTGGGTAACAAGCCCGGCTATCAGGGCCTATTCAACGGCACTAATTTTTGCAAACACATTTAAGGTTGATGCTGAAAAAATTAGTATCAATAAAAAAATTTACGCGGCTTCGCTTAAAAATTTAAAGCAAATAATCAGTTCAATACCCGACACATGTAGCAATGCCATATTATTTGGGCATAACCCCGAACTCACTAATTTTTTTAATGAAATATCAGATGCGTATGCCGATAGTATACCCACTTGCGGCACTATGTATTTGACATCGGCTGTGAAAAAATGGAAAGATTTTTTAAGCTCACCTCTCAAAAACGATTTTTATCTTTACCCCAAAGAATTTAAACAGTAAGCATGTCTACTAATAAATATTTACCCTATGTAAATAGAGAAATTGCCTGGCTATCTTTTAATGAAAGAGTGCTGCAAGAAGCCGCAGACCCTAATACACCCCTGCTTGAAAGAATAAAGTTTTTAGCTATTTTTTCTAATAACCGCGATGAATTTTACCGTGTGCGTGTGGCAACTGTAAAACGTATGCTGCCTTTGGGCAGGCGTGCCATCCCTTTAATTGGGGCACTGCCCAGCGATTTGCTGGATATTATATTAAAACGGGTGCTTGTACAGCAAAACCGTTTTGAAGGAATTTACCAGCAACTTTTAAAAGAGCTTAAGCAGCAAAAAATATTTATCATAAACGAAAAGGGATTAAATACAGAACAGCAAAAAATTGTCCGTTCTTATTTTCACGAAAAAGTTATTTCAAACCTGTTTCCTATTTTGTTAGATGAAACAAAGCCGTTTCCATCTTTACGAGATAAATCAAGCTACTTGTTTATTCGTTTGCAGGCTAAGCAGGTTAAAGGGTACAGCTATGCTTTAGTTGAAGTGCCAACCAAAAGCATGTCGCGTTTTTTTGTGCTGCCTAAAGAGGGAGATAAAAACTACATCATTTTATTAGATGATGTTATACGCTTTTGTGTAGATGAAATTTTTTCGGTGCTTGGCTTAACCGCTTTAGATTCGTACAACATAAAACTGACAAGAGATGCGGAGCTTGATATAGATAACGATGTGGTATCGCATAGTATGGTAGAAAAAATATCGAAAGGATTAAAGCAGCGTAAAAAAGGCTTGCCTGTTCGTTTAGTGTTTGATGGCGCTTTGCCCGATGACATGAAAAACTTTTTACTGAAAAAAATAAACCTTACCAAAAAAGATGCACCCATACCCGGTGGGCATTACCATAACTTTAAAGATTTTATTGCTTTTCCTGATTTGGGCAGAAAAGATTTACTTAACCCAAGTTTAAAAACAATAGAGCATAAACTATTTGCCAACTATCATACCAGTTTGCTGCAGGCTATTCGTAAAGAAGATATATTGCTGGTGTACCCGTACCACACATACGATCATATTATTTCTGTGTTGCGTGAGGCTTCGATGAGTAAATCGGTTGAAGAGATAAAAATTACAGTGTACCGCTTGGCCGATTCATCAAAGGTTGCCAACGCCCTGATTAATGCCCTTAAAAACGGAAAAAAAGTAACGCTGGTTGTTGAACTGCAAGCACGTTTTGATGAAGAAAATAATTTGTACTGGGCAAATAAATTGCACGAAGAAGGTGCCACCATTATTTACGGCGTACCAAATTTAAAAGTACACTCTAAGTTGTTTTTAATTACCGCCAAAGAAGATGGTAAGCAGGTGCAGTACGCCCACATTGGTACCGGTAACTTTAACGAAAAAACCGCCAAAATATATACCGATTGCAGTTTGCTTACATCTGATAAAAAAACCTGTACGGAAGTAAGCCGTGTGTTCGATTTTTTTAATGATAATTTTAAAACCGGAAACTATAAGCATTTAGCTGTGTCGCCTTTTAATATGCGCCGCACATTTACGCAGCTTATAAATAAAGAAATGGTAAATGCTAAGGCAGGTAAACCGGCCTATATTATTTTAAAGATGAATAATTTGGTTGACAGGAAAATGATTAACCATTTATACAAAGCATCGCAAGCCGGGGTTAAAATAACACTGATTGTTAGAGGGATTTGCTCATTAGTTTGCGGTGTAAGAGAAATTAGTGAAAACATAACCGGTGTAAGTATTGTAGATAAATTTTTAGAACACATGCGTATTTTTGTGTTTGCCAACGGAGGCGATGAAAAATATTTTATTTCGTCGGCCGACTGGATGACCCGTAACCTCGACCACCGTTGCGAAGTAGCTGTAGATGTAAGAGATAAAAATGTGCAGCGCACCTTAAAAACTATTTTAGAAATACAATTATCGGGCAACACAAAAGCCCGGATTTTAGACCAGCACTTAACCAATACCTATAAAAAACCCGGAGCACACGAACGCAAAGTTCGCGCACAGGATGAAGTATATAATTATTTATTAAAAGAAACAGGGGTAGAAAGTCCTGTAAAGAAAAAAAAGCCAGCCACTGTTAAATTATGATTTTTGCCGCTATTGATATTGGTTCTAACGCTGTACGCCTTTTATTTAGCCATGTTTATGAAACCAAAGGAAAAGTTTTTTTTGAAAAAGAAGAGCTTATACGTATGCCCGTGCGTTTAGGCGAAGATACTTTTTTGCATGGAGAAATAAGCCGGCAAAAGGCTGATAAATTAGTTACTGCCATGCGCGGCTTTAAAGAGCTAATGAAAGTTTTTGATATTGTTGCCTATAAAGCCTGTGCTACGTCGGCCATGCGCGATGCTAAAAACGGACAAGAAGTGATTGAACGTGTAAGAAGAGAAGCTGATATTAACATTGAAATTATAGACGGCAAAACGGAAGCAGCCACTATTTTTTCTAACCATGCCGAGGATTTTTTAGACCCCATGAAATCATACCTGTATATTGATGTGGGTGGCGGAAGTGTAGAGCTTACATTAATTTCAGACAGAAAAGTTATTGCCCAAAAATCATTCAATGTTGGTACGTTGCGTATGTTGTTTGATAAAATTGATAAAGAGGAGTGGGACAGCTATAAGCAATGGATTAAAAAAAATACGCAGGGCATAAAGCCTTTACATGCCATAGGCTCGGGCGGCAACATAAACAAGCTGTATAAAATGATTGGCAAAAAAGACAGCAAGAGCTTGAGCTATGAAAGAATAAAAGCTATGCACGATATGCTTAACTCCTATACGTTTGAGGAGCGTGTTACTATTTTAGGCTTAAAACCCGATAGGGCTGATGTAATTATACCTGCCAGCAAAATATTTTTAACGGCTATGAAACATGCCGATATAGAAAAAGTATATGTACCGCAAATAGGGCTTTCGGATGGTATTATACATTTGCTGTATGAAGAGCATAAAAAGAAAAATTAAATTTTGATTGGTACTTGAATCAAACCAACGATACATTTAGTTTACAAAGCCTTTCAATTGGGTATGCAGGGCATGCGTTAATCGAAAACGTTTCTCTTCAAATACAATCTCCCTGCCTGGTTGGTTTAATTGGCAATAATGGCTGCGGAAAAACTACGTTATTAAAAACCATTTCGGGCCTGCAAAAAAAAATAGCGGGCGCGGTTTTTTATAAAGGCCAGGATATTTCTGTTTTAACTAATAAGGAAATTTCTCAACTGATAACTTTTGGTTTTGCATTTAATAGTAATACATTTCCAATAAGTGTGTACGAGCTTGTAAGCATGGGGCGTTATCCATATATAAATAGTATGGCAACACTCACCAAAACAGATCATCAAATCATTTCAGATGCCATTTACACACTTGGCATACCGCATTTAAAAGATAAACTAATAACGGCCATAAGCGAAGGCGAGCGGCAAAAGGCTTATATAGCAAAAGCTTTAGCGCAACAAACGCCTGTGTTGTTGTTAGACGAGCCAACCGCTTTTTTAGATTACACATCTAAAAAACAATTTTTTAAAACCATAAAAGAAAATGTTGTTGCCAAAAACAACATTACAATCGTATCGTCGCATGATATAGATTTTTTAAGCAGAAATGCCGATTATCTGATTATGATACACGATGATAAAACAGTAGAGTTTGATAAAACAGAAACTATTGTACGCAGCCATTACTACAGCGCGCACTTTAACTATTAGCTAAAGTAAATGAAGGTTTTTTAGTAAAGATTTTGTACGCATATTTTTTTCTAAAAAGTAGGCGGTTAGGCCTGCTTTTTGGGCACCTTCTATATGCTGAAAAGAATCATCAATAAAAATAGTTTCTTCTGTATTCAGGTTGTTTTCATGCAGTACCCGTAAAAAGCAAGCGGTATTGGGTTTTCGTACTCCCATTTTGTATGAGTAATAAATCTTTTCAAATAAATTTTCAAACTCGGTTACCGGGCAGGTTGTTGTAACCAGTTTTTCAAATTCGTGTATATGCGTTTCGTTGGTGTTGCTTAATAAAAAAACCCGATAGTTTTTTTTAAGCTCTTTAAGCATTGCATAATTTTCTTGTGGAAAATTAATCAGCATGGCATTCCAGGCATCTTTTAATTTATGTTCAGTTATTTTTTCTATGCCCGAACGATTTTTTAATTCTTCAAAAAAAACGGTTTCTGAAATATCGCCCGTTTCAAATTTGTTAAACAAATCAGTTTGCGCCGCCTGCGAGTACATCTCTTTAAAATTAATACAGCCCAATTTAATAAAAGCCTGTTCGGTAAGCTGGTAATCAATGTTTAGTAAAACACCCCCAAAATCGAGTATAATATTTTTAACGGGCATGGCTTCTAAGCAAATTCAATATCAACGCTAAAATTTTGTGGGTTTTTAGGCCCTATGGTTTTATAAAAATCCATAACCAGTTTCATATCTGCTTTAAAATCTCCGCTCGGGTAAATTATTTTATCTATACCACAGGTACGTGTTTTATAATCCATAAAACCTAAGGCAATAGGCACTTTTGCTTTAAGCGCTATGTAATAAAAGCCGGTTTTCCATTTTTCCATTTTAGCGCGTGTGCCTTCGGGGGTTATCAGTAACAAAAGCTCATCGCGGGTGGCAAACAAATCGGCAATAGCATCCACACTTCCTCGTTTTTCGCCTGTTTTAATGGCTGTTCGGTCAATAGGCAATGCGCCTAACGAATCCATAATGCCTTTAAACGGAAAACGTATCCATTCTTTTTTTATGGTAAAACGGGTACGCAGTTTCATAATTTGTAGGGCTCCCATGCCGTACACAAAATCCCAGTTACTGGTATGTGGTGCGCCTATAATAACACATTTTTTTATATTACTTGGCAGGTAGTTTGTTATTTTCCATTTACCTAATTTAAAAAGTAGTTTAAACATATTTTTGGTTTACTGTTTTTATACTGAAAATTTATAGCCCACACCACGTATAGATTGTATGTATTTTGGCTCGCGCTGATTTTTTTCAAATATTTTTCGGAAATTTAAAATGTAATTATCGATAGTACGGGCCGAAGGGTTTTCTGTAGGCGACCAAAGCTTTTCTAAAATCTCATCGCGAGAAACAATCAGGTTTTTTTTGCTGATTAAAAGATTTAGTAATTGCCACTCGCGTTGCGATAGTGATGTAATGGTTTCTGTTTTTGTTTTTATATAAAGCGACGAAAAATTAATTTCAAACTCATCAAATGTAAAAATGGTTGCCAAAGCTACATCATATCTTTTCAGCAGATTTTTTACGCGCAAAATCAGTTCTTCTAAATTAAAGGGTTTGGTTAAATAATCGTCGGCCAGTTTTAATCCGGTAATCCGGCTGTTGCCATCAGCCCGCGCGGTTAAAAACAAAACAGGCAAATCGGGTTGTAATTTTTTTATCTGGGCACAAGCTTCAAAACCATCCACCTGAGGCATCATTACATCTAAAACAGCTAAATGAAAATTATTTTGTGTAGCCAGCTGAATTGCCTCGGCACCATTGTTACAAACCGTTACCAAATATCCTTCTAACTCTAAATTAAGTTTTATGGTATCCTGCAAATGCTCTTCGTCTTCGGCCAGCAATATTCTTTTCATTACTTAAAAATTAAGAATTAATTGGGCTGTTTGCGGTACAGCTTCTAAATTAAGTGTATGCCCCACACCCGGTATAATTTTAAATACGGAGTTGGGAATGGCTTTATGAACCTCGTCAGCTAAATGTACTGACAGCAATAAATCTTGTTCGCCATGAATGATAAGCGTGGGTACAGTAATATTTTTTAGCATAGGCCTATAATCGGGTCGTTCTTTAGTGGCCTGCATTAATTTAAACAAAGCGGCACTATCGTTATTGGCGTCGGTGCGGGCCTGTTTCATTAAATCAATAGGTATAAGCGGATTTTTAAAGTAATTTTCGCCTAATACACTTGGCAACATTACGTCAAGCATAAGCGGGTATCCTCCAATTTGTAAAGCGTTCCACCAAGCGGTTTCAATAGCATCGTAATACGGGGTTTTATGAGCAAAGGTGCTCATTAAAACCAGTTTGCTTAATTTTTGAGGATATAACAAAGCAAAATGTTGGGCAACCAAACTACCGTAAGATAAACCGGCAAGTATAACTTTATCACTTTTTAATTCGTCCAAAAGCTCTTTAATATCTTTGGCATGTTGGTCAAAAGTGCGCCATTCGGCCTCCTTTGAGGATTGCCCTTGAAAAATAAAATCAACCAGAATAATTTTATGCGTTTCTTTAAAATGCGGCAACATAAAAAACCAGGCGAGGGTTGATTGTGACAAGCCGTTTAAAAAAACAATAGTTTTTTGGCTTTGGGTGTTACCGTGTATCTCGTAGTATAAGCTTAAATTATCTGAGGTTTTAAAAAGCATAGTTTGTTTTTGCCGAAATTACTAAAAAAGCATAAAAGGTGTTGTTGCCGGGCAAATTACGTATATTTGTATAATGCGTTTTAAGCTGCTTATTCTAACGTTACTTATTGCTTTTAAAGGCTTTGCAACCCACAACCGTGCGGGTTATATTAGTTATACCTGGGTGGGCGGCAATACGTATAAATTTAGAATATATACCTACACAAACCCTACCAGCTATCAGGCAGATAAATGCGAGGAAACCATTATTTTTACTGATATTACCCAAAATGGGCATGATATTGAACTTGTGTGCCCCAGGGTAAACAGTAACCCTACCGACCTGGTTGGCATAAATTTAGCTTATTGTCCGCAGGGCTCGGGCGGGCAGGGGCAAGGTTTCATACTGGTAAATCCATACCCTTCAATATATAACCACACGTATGGTGGTGTTAAAGTAAATATTTACGAGGGTACTTACACATTTAACGGAGCCAGCAGCGCTTATGTTTTTGGTATGGTTGACCCTAATTTAGATAGTAATGTAAACAATGTAGGCGGCGGCAACTCGCAAAATGTAGCCTTTGCTTTACTTGATACGTTGCGTATTGGTAATTTTTCGGGTAATAATAATACGCCACTGGTTTCTAACCCACCTATTGATAATGTTTGCTGGCACCAGCCGTTTTGTTATAATCCCGGCATGGCGGATGATAACCACGATAGCCTTTCGTATTCATTAATTTCGTTTACTACCGGCGATACCAATGGCGTTTTTTATAATGCTTCGGGTTCTTTTATCCCACAAGGAATTAGCGTAAACCCTATTACAGGCGATTTGTGTTGGACGGCGCAGTATAATAATTTTGCTGATCAGCAATTAGGGGAGTACGATATTGATATGCTCATAAAAGAGTACAGGCGTAACCCGATTGACGGGCGGAG
>DATFTU010000237.1:0-6597 GCA_035261565.1 Bacteroidia bacterium | reverse complement strand
CAAAAAAGTACTTTTTAAATAATTCATCTTTATCTAAATAAAAAAGCCTTTGTAATAATTACAAAGGCTTTTTATTTTCTGGCTTTTTAATTTACTGTTTAACTATCTTTTTAGTCTCAGTAGTGTTGTCGGTTGTAATTTGTACCATATAAGTACCGCTGGCCAGGTTGCTAATATCAATTAATAAGCTGTTGCCGGCTGATGTTTGGTTTATGCTTAAAACCTCGCTGCCAATTACCGAAAATATTTTAACGCTTGCTTTATTAGCTGTATTGGCAAAGCTAATAGTTAAGGCGTTGGTGGCAGGGTTAGGATAAATACGTATGCTATTAGAGTTAGCCACTTTGCTAATACCCGATACCCTGTTATTATTTTGGTTACTATGCGATTTTATTTTAGCGGCATACGTGCTATTATTACCGTTAAGCCTTAAAGTTGGGTTACAGTTAAAGCCTAAAGCATCAACACGCCAGTTAGCAATGTTTGCATGGTGTATAAAACCTGGGTCTGCCACGGTTTGCTGCGAGCCCGATACAGTGGCCACCGTAGTCCAAACATTAGTGTTAGCTGTATCGCACGATAATACATAATTAGTATCCGGCGATGGCTGCCCTTCTATTTGATAAGGTGTAGCCCATGTAAATTGCCCGTTGTTATTGTTGGTAATATAAATTGTATTATGGTACGGGCTAAGCGCGCTATAATTACCGCAAGTATCTACAGTTTGTAATTTATAACGGTACGTACCTGTGTTTGGGTTTCCGCCGTTAGGCCCGCCAACACTTCTTGCCGTATCAATAAACTGGCTAAGTGCACTGTAGGGCTGAGCTCCGATACGTTTATATACGTTAGATGAAACTTCTCTGTATGCAATAAAACTATCCACATTTGCATAAGGTGTTTTATCCCAATAAATAACATTGTTTACAGAAAGAGTATCTGCCGAAACCATACAAATACTGGGTACGGGGGCTGTTAAAATAGTAAGCGATGTTTGGGTTGTGTTTTCGCAGCCGTTTACATCGGTTCCGGTTACAGTATAATTTGTTGTTACGGTTGGCGATGCTGAAATTGTAGCTGTTGTAGCCCCTGTGCTCCAGGTGTAGGTATTTGCTCCGCTTGCTGTAAAAGTTGCTTGTGTACCTAAACAAACGCTTGGCGCATTAGCTGATATAGTAGGTAAACCATATATAGTTATATGTTTAAAAACCTGAACCCCATTGCCAAATGAATTTGTAGCAATCATACTTATTGTATGACTTCCTGCAGTATTATAAGTTACCGTTGGGTTTTCAACACCCGAACTGGATGGAGTTCCCCCGCCCATAATCCAGGTCCAGCCTGTAACCATGTTTAAAGAGCTATCTATAAGCTGTATAGGCTGACCAACGCAACCGGTTGTGGGTAAAGAAAAATTAGTTACCGGTTTTTCTTGTGAAGTAAAGTACATATTATCCACTTTAAAATCAGACCCCACAAATGAATTTGGCACCGGCCAGGTTGAATAAGTTGATGATGATAAATTAATCATAGCTGTATCAGGTATTGAGCCTATATTAAATGGGATCTTAACCATAGTATAACTTCCAACTGCTGTGCCTAATTTTTTTTGAATTCCCCATATACCGACATGGTTTTTAGAAAAATTGATGGAAACATTGGCACTATCTGCCGGGTCGGCCGGTATATACTTATAATAAAAAACCAAAGTATCTATTTGGTTGGTATACGGATGGCCCCCTGTTGGTGGGCCATTATTAACCGGGTTACCGGTCATTAAACCACCTGGCTGTACTTGGTTGCTTCCGCCAAAACTTGGCCCCATAGTCTGAAGTTCTACTGCATATGTACCTGTATATTTATCGGTTGTTTGTGTTATACCGCTGGCATCGCCACCGTTATTGCTTACCCAACCATTTATTGAACTGGTTGAATGTGTTTGCCATAATTCTAAATCTCCGTTAAACCCTGTAGGTTGTTGTGTTACACCTGTAAACGAAATGCTATCAACCTGAAACATATTGCCCGGATTTCCTTTTATGGGTAAAAAAGCATTGCTTGATGCCATGCCAAAAACAAGCGAATCGGGTGTGGTGCTTAAATTAAAGGGTTGGCTAAAAAGTGTATATGCAGTTTTTGTAGCCCCAATTTTATAAAAGTAATTTCCTATCGAAACCCCGGCTTTTTTAAACATTACCAAAACAATTGCCGAATCTGTGCCTATTATATTGCTTTTGTAGTAAAAACGTATACCGGTTGGTTTTTGTGTATATGGAATACCACCTGCTGGCGGATTTTGCCCAGGGTCTCCGTTAGCGAAATAAGCAAATGAGGTGTCTCCGGCAATTAAAACCGTATTTAATTGAATAGCGTATGAACCATGATATGCATCGGTTGTTTTTACAACGTTACCCGGGTTTTGTGGCCCATTATTTTTAGAGTTGGATGTTTGGTAACCTGTAGGCTCTTGATATTGTATAGTTGTCCAGTTTTCAAAGCCCCCGTTAGGTATGGTTTGCCCAAACGCAAACCCGGCAGTTAAAAAGGTGATAAGTGATAGTAATCTTTTCTTCATAGTGGTTATTTTATTTAATAGTAAAGATATATGTATTTTTTTGATTGATTGTACGTTAAAACACGTATTTATTCAAAAAATATCTGTTCTAAAGGTTTTCTGATACTTTAAAAACCAGGTTGTACCGAAAAAATTATAAACAAAAATTTAAAATGTTTAAAATCAAATATATGTCAGTAAATCAAAAACCACTACATTTAAAACTTTAAAATTTAGTGCTAAAACCGTGAGAAAAATCATTTTTATAGTTGTCCTTAGTTTTTTAAGTAGGTTTATTTCTTTTGCACAAGAGGGTAGTTATTACATAAACAATTACTCCCCTTCTTTATTGGGGGTTGGCGACCAAAATTGGGGTATTGTTCAGGATAGTTTAGGGAGGCTTTTTGTAGCCAACAGCGATGCTGTTATGATGTATGATGGTAAATACTGGCCAATAATCCCGGTTTTAGATGGGGTTACCGTTAAGTCAGTTTCAAAAACAAAAAATGGCGTTATTCTTGTTGGGGCAGAAGGAGAATTTGGGTATCTAAATACGCAACCTGGCGGAAAAATAAAATACGTTTCGCTTAGTGCCTCATTACCCGAAAAAGAAAAAGAGTTTTCAGAAATATGGGCTGTACATAGTATTGATACTAATCAGTTTTACTGCGCTAACGAAAAAATATTTTGGTATGTAGGTAATAAATTTATTAAATCATTTACCCCAAAAGGCGAAAAATTTCATACTTTTTTTACTGTAGATAATACATTAGTGGTGCGTGAACAAGGTGTTGGTTTTATAATTTTTAAAAACGGGAAATTTAAAAGAGTTGAAAATACCGAAGAGTTTGCCGATACCAAAGTTTATTCTGTTTTGCCCTTTAAAAATAATTTGTATTGGGTATGTTCTCGTAAAGGAACATTTATTTTTAAATATAATAAACACAATCCTGAACAAAGCTCAATATCCAAAATTAATGCCCCTTATGCAGATAACTGGATGATTGAAAACGATATTTATTGTGGCGCAAAAATAAACGACAATTTATATGCCTTAGGGTCGATTAAAAATGGAGTATTATTGGTAGATAATACATTTACTCCGGTAAATCATATTAACTTTAGTCAAAGTGGGTTGCAAGAAGACGCTGTTAAGTGTATTTATTTAGATTATTCAGGTAATATTTGGCTGGCCTTAAACAAAGGCTTAAGTTATGTAGAAACAAATACACCACTTAAACATTGGAATAAGATTAATGGTATACGCGGTACCATCGAATCGGTTGCTAAGCTTAACGGCACTATTTACATTGCCAGCGATAAAGGGGTAAATAAACTTAACACGCTTACAAATATTTTTGAACCAATAGGCATTACCGATGTTAGCTGGGATTTAATGCCCTATAAAGATTTGTTATTAGGCGTAACTAATACGGGTGTGTATGAAATAACAGCATCTTCGGTAAAAAAAATATTTGATGTGCCTGATGGTGGAGCCTATAAAGCTTTTATAAATCCCACTAATAAAGAGCAATTATTTATTGCCGGCGAAAACTCCTTAATGCTGGCTAAATATGAAGACCACAAAATAAGTATACTAAAAGAATTTGATTACGCTACCGGTATTAGGAGTATTGTAGCCGATGCACAGGGAAAAGTGTTTTTTGGCTACAACCATGTTTATATGTTCGATCCCTCTAAACCTGATACACTCACAGAACCGGCTGGAATTGACCCCTCTACCGAAAATTATTTATTTACCTATAAGGGAGAAGCTTTTATAGCAACCGAAGGCGGTTTATTTAGATTTCAGTCCAAACCTGCCCCTGCTTTTATAAAAGACCCTAAATTCAACATTTTTAAAGGCAATTTTCAAATGCAAAAAGCCGCTCAGGTGGGTGATGACATTTGGCTTGCCGTGCTAAATATTTCAGAAAACCTGGTAAGCCCCGATGGGGATGGGTTATGTGTACTTAAAAAAACACCGGATGGTTTTACGAAAGAGTATAAGTTTTTCAAACAAATTAAATCATTAAAGGCTCATTGCTTTTTAGCTGATAGTAATAAAGTGTATGTGGGTACCAATGAGGGTTTAATTTCGTACAACTTAAAACAAAAATATATAAACTATACTTACAATACATTTATAAGCAAAATTGTACAAAAAGCCGATACCAATATAATTGCCGAAAATTTTTATGAAGGCGAAAAATATACTGAGCCGGTTTTCTCGTATAAAAACAACGAAATACGATTTGAGCCTTCAGCGTCTGATTATTATGATAAAAACGAATTAGAGTTTTCATATTATTTGGAGGGCATGGAAGAAAATTACGGACATTATGTAAAAACAGAAAAAATAAACTATAATAACCTACACGAAGGGCATTATGTTTTTCACCTGAAAAGCCGAAATATATTGGGAGTAGAGGGTAAGCCGGTAAGCTTTGCTTTTACTATACTGGCTCCCTGGTATCGTACTGTTTGGGCTTATGTTATATATGTTGTAGGTTTAATATCTGTAGTAACATTTATTGTGCGTTATAACACTAAACGTTTAAAAGAGCAAAACATTAAACTCGAAAAAATTATTACCGAACGAACCAAAACAGTTGAACACCAAAAAGAAGAGATTGAGCATAAAAATAAAGAAATTACGGATAGTATAAACTATGCTAAACGTATACAGCAAGCTATTTTACCACCGGTTACCGAAATTAAAAGGGTGTACCAAAATTTGTTTGTTTTCTTTCAGCCAAAGGATATTGTGAGTGGCGATTTTTACTGGTTCCATAAAATAAGCGATACCGAAATACTAATTGCTTGTGCAGATTGTACCGGGCATGGCGTACCGGGTGGTTTTATGAGCATGATTTGCTCAGATAAATTAAATGATGCTGTGCAAAAAACACACGACCCGGCTGAAATTTTATTTCATGTAAATAATAATGTAAAAAAAGCCTTGCGCCAAACCGAATTATCTGACGCTAACGTAAATAAGGATGGTATGGAAATTGCCCTTATCCGTGTTGATTTTAAGGCTAAAAAACTATGGTACTCGGGCGCTAACCGTTTGTTATGGATTTTGAAAAAACAAGTAGAAGAGATTGATGAAGTAAAACCAACCAAAGCAAGTATAGCAAGCTTTACCGCAGTAGATTTTAAATACGTAGGGCATGAAGTTCAGCTTGAAGAGGGAGATGCAGTTTATATGACATCAGACGGTTACCCCGACCAATTTGGTGGAGCCGAAGGCAAAAAGTTTATGACAAAAAACTTAAAAAAACTTATTCTTTCTATTAGAAATAAGGACATACCTGAGCAAGAAAGTATTATTAAAAGTACCATTAATAATTGGATGAAGGGATATGAGCAAGTGGATGATTTGTTGTTTATCGGCATTAAAATGTAACAGCTTTTAAGCCCGAATTCTTAATTCATATTGTATCTTTACGCACTTTATTTATGACATTTAAAAGACATTTAATTACGGCTGCTTTGCCTTATGCAAACGGACCGGTACATATAGGGCATTTAGCAGGATGTTATTTGCCGGCAGATATATACGTACGTTATTTACGCAGCAAAGGCGAAGACGTAAAATTTATTTGCGGCAGCGATGAGCATGGGGTTCCCATTACCATTAAGGCTAAAAAAGAAGGCATTACGCCGCAACAGGTGGTAGATAAATACCATAAAATAATGGGCGATTCGTTTAAAGAATTTGGTATTTCATTTGATATATTTTCTCGCACATCAAGTAAAACACACCATCAAACGGCTTCTGATTTTTTTAAGAGACTATATGAAAATGGCTCATTTACCGAACAGGTAACCGAGCAATACTATGATGAAGAGGCTAAGCAGTTTTTAGCTGATAGGTACATTGTAGGTACTTGCCCCAAATGTGCTAACGAAAATGCCTACGGCGACCAGTGCGAAAAATGTGGCAGTTCTTTATCTCCTATGGAGTTAATTAACCCACACTCTATGCTTTCAGGCTCAAAACCTGTAATAAAGCAAACTAAAAATTGGTTTTTACC
>DATFTU010000236.1:0-2352 GCA_035261565.1 Bacteroidia bacterium | reverse complement strand
TACAGCCAGTACAATGAGTGTTACACCGTTGGTAAAAACAACCTGGGACCAATCTCCGTATTATAATGCAATGTGCCCTGGTACGGGTAACAATAAGGCGGTAACTGGTTGTGTGGCAACTGCCATGGCACAAATTATGCGTTTTTGGAATTACCCTGCACACGGCACAGGTTCAAGTTCATATTGCGATTGTACATCAGGAGGGTTTTCCGTTCAAAACGGAACCTTAACGGCCAATTACGGTGCAACCACATACAGTTGGACTGCTATGCCGTTAAATGTTACATCAACTAATAATGCAGTGGCAACCTTAATGTACCAATGTGGGGTTAGTGTTGATATGGATTATAGCCCAAGTGGTAGTGGTGCTTATGTAATTGCAAGTGATAATGCAATTTGTGCACAAACATCGTACACAAATTATTTTAGCTACGACCCAACTACTATACAAGGTTTAAGTAAATCAAATTATGCTGATGCAGCATGGACAACTTTACTTATAAACGAGCTTAATATTGGCCGCCCGCTGCAATACGCAGGCGATGATGCCAGTCAGGGTGGGCACACCTGGGTTTGCGATGGCTACGATGTAAGCAATAATTTTCATATGAATTGGGGTTGGAGCGGACAAGATAATGGTTATTTTACACTTACAAACCTAACTACTACAGGTGGCTTTAATCCAATTCAAAATCAGCAGGCTTTAATCGGCATCAAACCAATGGCAACATACTCTGTAGATGCGGGTATTAGTTCGGTTGTATCGCCATCGGGTAATGCTTGTACATCCACATTTATTCCGGTGGTTACACTAAAAAACTTTGGGGCAAATACGCTTACATCTTGTACCATCAATTACAATGTAGATAATGGAGCTAATAACACATATAACTGGACGGGCTCTTTAGCTAATGGGTTAACAACCAACGTAACTTTGCCTTCTATTACAACTACCGCAGGCTCGCACACGCTTACCAGTTCTACCAGCAACCCTAACGCTTCTACAGATGGCAACACAACTAACGACCAGTCTACAAATACATTTGTTAGTAATACTTCGGCTGCTGTTTTACCATTGGTTGAAGGTTTTGAAAGCAGTGGAACAAACCTTCCTGCCGGATGGACACTTGGTAACCCTGATAACGATGCTGCCTGGCAAATAGTTACAACTGTAGCGCATACAGGCACTAATTGCATTGGCTTTAATAATTTTGATGGAGACCAAACTACCGATATGACAGGAAGGAAAGACTGGTTTTATACTGGTACATATAATTTTTCTTCTTCCATTTCGGCTTCAATGACTTTTGATGTGGCTTATGCGGTGCTTAATTATTCAGGAACTTTATATACAGATACTCTGTCAGTTTTATATTCGGTTGACTGTGGTACAACATGGCATCAGATTTACAAAAAAGGAGGCGCAACGTTAGCATCAGCAGGTACAACTACTAATACATCAACCGGCTGGACCCCCGCATCTTCATCTCAATGGCGTACCGATAATATAAATTTATCAGCTATTACAGGGCAGGCAAGTGTTATGTTTGCTTTCCAAAACACGTCAGATTGGGCTGATTGGTTATACATAGATAATATAAACATTACTGCAAACTCTACAACAGGTATAAGCTCAAACAATGCTTTATCTTCTGTTTCAGTATATCCTAATCCTGCTCATAATAATATTTCGGTTACTTTACTCGAAAATACAAGATCAGTTTCTGTAACTGATATTATCGGGCAAACAGTTATAGCCGAACAAAAAGTGGAAGGCGCACAACAAGTGCAAACCATTGATATAACAAACCTGGCATCGGGTGTTTATTTTATGAAAATAAACTCAACTGATAGCCAAACTAAAATTATCAGATTTATTAAAGAGTAATAACAAAAATCATTTTATTTAAAAACGCCATACAATTTGTATGGCGTTTTTTATTACTTCGGCCAAAGATCTCTGGAAGTGTTATTGAGCTTTTGTTTGCTTTTATCATTCTCTGTTTCCACATTAAAACCTTTTGAATTTTCGGGCTGATTTCGGTCAAAAACATTACTTTCTTTAACCGCCTTGGTGGTAAATAAATGTTTATCAAACAGGCTTGTATAGGTATATAACTCATCTGTGCCAATAGGGTTAATAGTTTTAAAAGAAGCCAATAGCTCTCTGCACTCATTAAAATATACCCAATAAACCTGTACGGTTTTTTGGTCTTTTTCGCTGTACATTAAGGGGGCAATGCCAATTATTCGTACTTCGTTAATGGCTTTTTTCTTATTAAAATACCATTCTTCTTTTAAAAGAAAACCTCTTATGGTACTTCTGTTAAGTGTGGTAGTTTTTACAGTTTT
>DATFTU010000235.1:0-2312 GCA_035261565.1 Bacteroidia bacterium | reverse complement strand
TCCGGGTGGAGTTCGCCAGAATTCTAAATTTGTTTACATATTCAAACTTCGGACAAATATCGCGGATGACATTGCTCGTTTTTTTGAGGTTGCCGAATAAATTTCGTAGGTTTTTCGTGGGCAAATTTGTGCAGAGGGATACAGAAAGAGGCAGAAATGGGCGATTTTTACGCTTTAGAAAACGAAAAAGCCTCTAATAATCAATATTAAAGGCTTTTTTGCTTCTTTTATGCGGTCCGGACGGGAATAAAAATATCGTTTTTAAAACACTTCTAAACTTTTCTAAAAACGCATGTGTGGCTTGATAATAAAGGGCTTTAAGCCGTTTTAATTTTTTTGATTGAAAGCCTAAAAGTGTATAAAAATAAAAAATTCGCCCCCCATTCGCCCCCTCTAAAATTGCGGTCTTAACTAGACCGAGATCTAATTTCCTTTGCGCTTAAAAACCTTGTTATGGTCGAAATTCACAAATCTTACAATATATTGGTCGATCGCAATGGAGAAGACTTTTATCCGTTTCCAGTAGAAGAACTCGAAGAATGGCAAAAAGATGGAAGTTTCGAAAAAGGCGATTATTTATATAGAATGAGTTTGCAAAAAAAGTTTTAGGTAGGAACTATCGATTGCTTAATAGTGGCTTCCTTTTTACCCAAAGACCAGTTTAGGCTTTTTTGTACTTTTACTTATAAAAATCGCAGATCAATATGGGCAAGATTTTAGTAAAACATTTTTCAATTTCATTAGATGGATTCGGAGCAGGAGTTAGTCAAAATTTAGAAAATCCATTGGGCGTAAAAGGTATGGAACTTCATCAATGGGCTTTTGTGACAAAAACGTTCCGAACAATGATTGGAGAAAGCAGTGGGACTGAAGGAATAGACAACGGCGTTTTTCACAACACGTTTAAAAATGTAGGTGCAGTAATTATGGGAAGAAATATGTTTGGGCCTATTCGTGGCAATTGGAAAGATGAAGAATGGAAAGGCTGGTGGGGTGAAAATCCGCCATTTCATGTTCCGGTTTTTGTCTTAACCCACCATGAAAGAAAATCAATAGAGATGAAAGGCGGAACAGCATTTCATTTTATCACAAATGGAATTAAATCAGCATTAGAAGAAGCAAAAAAAGTTGCACAAGGAAAAGACGTAGTAATCGGCGGTGGCGTTTCAACAATTCGCCAATTTTTAGAAGCTGGTTATATTGATGAAATCGAAATTTCATTATCACCAGTTCTTCTTGGTTCAGGGGAAAATTTATTCTCGGGCATTGACATGAATAAATTAGGGTTTAATAAAATAGTAAGGACAGTAGGTGAAGGGGCAACTCATTTTGTCATAACAAGAGACTAATATTCGGCGTAAGAATTTTAGGAACTTTTTAGTTCTATGTCATTGATAAATGGGCTTGGAAAGCCCCTATTATATGAAAATAAAGCCCCCGTGGTGCGTCTTTATCAGGTGACCTACAAATCCCAAATCCGAGCAAAATCCCTTGTATCTTCAAGCATGAGAAAGAAAATAAATTGGCTACAACAAAAGTTGATTTGGCTACACGTGTTTTTTATTTACGACGCACCTTTGTATCAATAAAAACCAAACAAATGAAAATTACACTTACAGGCTCATTAGGCCATATCAGCAAACCACTGGCAATAGAATTAATTAATAAAGGACACACCGTAACCATAATTAGCAGCAAAGCCGAAAGACAAAAGGAAATAGAAGCATTGGGTGCAAAAGCATCTATTGGCACAATGGAAGACGTAGATTTTCTTATTAAAGCTTTTACCGGTGCTGATATAGTGTACGCTATGGAAACTCTTGGCGAAGGTTTTTTCTTTAACCAAAACCTTGATTACATGACAGCTATTATTAATATTGGTAAAAGCTATAAACAAGCGATTGAGCAATCGGGTGTAAAGAAAGTAATTCATTTAAGCAGCATTGGCGCCCATACCGATAAAGGCAACGGCATGCTTGCTTTTCATTATAACGTCGAAAATATTTTGAAGCAACTACCGGCTGATGTTTCTATTAAATTTATGCGTCCGGTTGGTTTTTATTATAATATGTTTGCTTTTATGTCTACTATAAAAAGCCAAAATACTATCGTCTCTAATTATGGAGGGGATGAAAAAGAACCATGGGTTTCTCCAACAGATATTGCAAATGTTATTGCCGAAGAGATAGAAAAGCCTTTTAATGGAAGGACTATTCGCTACATAGCAAGCGATGAAGTTTCGCCAAATGAAGTGGCAACTATTTTGGGTGAAGCCATTGGTAAACCGGATTTGAAATGGGTAATTGTTTCTG
>DATFTU010000234.1:0-3037 GCA_035261565.1 Bacteroidia bacterium | reverse complement strand
TGTCGCCTTTAATAAGTTTAAGCAGCATCTGGTTTTTAATTGTGGTGTACCGAATTTTATCTTTATCGGTAATAAAAGGAACTTTGGTTTCTGGCTTTTGCAGAACCTGAATTTTATTTTCGGGTAAAGGTTGTTTTATAGAATCATTTTCTACAACTATTTTTTGAACACTTACCCGCCCAAAAGTATCGGGAATTGTATTAGCTAAATTTGCATTGCCGTTTATGGGCGTGTTTTCTTTTATTTCAGCATTTTCCCGATTTGTGCTATTTGTTTGCTTAATTAAATTGTTTTGTTGGTTTACATTAGCTAAATTGTTTAAAGAATGATTGGTTTTAGGAATTAAAAACCAAATAAGCAAGCTTGTAAAAATAAGTACCAAAAATACAGATAGAAATAATTTATATCTGCCAAAGCCACCTGATTTTTTGTGTAGTTTATTAAGCAGTTGTTTTTCTTTTTCGGGGTCAATTTTTACATCATAATTTTGTTCCATGATAAATTTAGCCTCGTTTTCATCAACGATTTCGCTTTTTTCATTTAGGTACAAATTACGTAGCAAATCATCCAAAGTGTGTTCATCTATGGGGTCTTTATCTGCCATTATTTTTGATTTTTAATTCGTTTATTTATTTTATCTGTAAGCTGTTTTTTTAACCGCATGTAATATACTTTTAACTGATCGGCGGGCTTCTTTACATATTCGGTAATTTCTTCATACGAATAATCCTGGGCGCGCATAAGCAGCAGTATTTTTTTCCAGTCTTCTAACTGTTGCAATTCTTCTTGCAAGTAATTCATTTCAATACTATTGGCCGGCTTTTCTTCTATAATATTTTCATCTGGTGAGCTATGATAGTTTTCTTGCAAATCGACTACTTCTATCTGTTTACCTTTTTTCTTTTGATAATAATTTCGGAGATTATTAATGAACACTTTATAAATAAAACCTATAAATTTATTTTCATCGGCAAACGTGTATTTGTCGGACACTTCAATGATTTTGTATAAAGTTTGATATGTTATTTCCCAAGCCTCGTCTTCATCTAAATTCCACTTATAAACGGCATAGCCATACAGTTTTTTTCCATAGCGATTGTATAACAGGGTTATGGCTGTTTTATTTTTCTTTCTTATTTCCTGAACAAGCTCAATCATTTATAGCTTAGCAAAGCATCAATAAAAATACACAATTTTACTTGTTATGTTAAAACGCCGGACAGGCAATGGTTCTGAATTTTCTATGCTTTGCTCTTTCACCATCATTATATTCTTTAGGAGCTTTTATTTCGTAACTGTAATTCAAGTTTATCGTTTCGCCTGCTTTAATGGTAAAACTCCAGTTAAGCATTCCGTCTGTTTTATTATAGTTTGCTGTTTTAATATTGCTTACACTTATTTTTTCCTTATCATCTTTTGTAAAGTAAGGAACCTGGTCAACCACTTCAATGGGTAAATTTTCGGCAGAAGTATTTTTTATACTTATATCTGTTTTAGTTTCTTCAACCGAATAATTTCCTGCTATAAATCTTGAATGAATTAACACCTTTTCGTTTCGGTTTGATTGTATGGTTTTATCCTTGCCCAAGTACATGCTAAGTGTATCATTATCCGCATAGGTATCCAAAAAAGTTTTACCCATATAGGTACCCATGTTATAAATATTGGCGGTACCCGGAATAAGGTTGTACTTGTTCCAGCTCGGAATTTTTGCCATAAGAAAACCAAAAGGGTCGAGTTTAGGAATAAGCAAATAATTATAAGTTGCCGGCATGGCATATGCATTTACATCAATTAAATAAGGTTTGGCATCGGACGGAACTGAGTATTGGTGAGCTATAGCATATTCGGTAATGGCGTTTACAATTTCTATCTGTTTAAACTTCACTCCTTTAAAAACTGTATTCTCTTCATCATTTTTACTAAGTGCCGGAAGATTAAAACCCTGGATAGGATCGGCGGTAGATAATTTCATAGATACTTCATTCCACGAAATGCCACTCGCATTAAATACATTGGCCCTAAAAACAAATTGCAGGGGACTGGTTGGTCCTTCGTATTTAAAATCGTACACGGGTGCCCAACCTGCTTTAGTAGTTAAAAATTTAAACTTAAATTTTACTTTTCCATCGGTGGGGCAGTTTACGGTAACTTTTATTTCAGATGTAGTTTGAACGGCTATAGTTGTTAGCTCTTTTAACTGATTGCCGTATTTTTTTATTCGCTGAGTTAGGTCGTTTTCTTTGTCGGTTAAATAAAATAAATCTTTACTTAATTCATAATAACGTTTACTAAAAAATGATGAAGCTTTTTCAATTTCTGCTACAGATACTCCCTGTGTAGAAAGCCCGCCGATGGATTCGTTTTTAAAAAGCAAACTTTTTTCGGTCTCTTCGGCATCGCGTTTGCATTTAATTAAACCTAACTCTCTGTTCATTTTAACAATGCTATCCTGTAAATTAATTACCTGTTCGCTAATGTTTCTTTTTTCTTTAGCGTAATTAATTCTTTCAGAAACCGTCATAATACTTGCATGCTTATCTGCTATTGATACGTTGATAGAGTTTTCTACAATAAAAGGAGTAAGGTCGGTAAACACTACGGTGGTTTTTCCTTTAGGCAATTGCATTTCTTTTTCATAATTAATTTCTGCCGATGAGGTGTACAGGGTTACCTGTTCAATTTTTGCAGTTGTTTCAATTTCTTTTTGTCCGCTTACCAAATATGGTATGGCTAATAATACAATTGCCGGTATTTTTTTCATAATTAAAAAATATAAGTTAGGTTTAATTGAGTACTTGTTTTAAAAGGTGTTTTACTATTTGCAAGGTTATGCCCCATATCTATTAAAAAATTGCAGGCAATGCTCTTTCTTCGGTTAAAGCCATAATAGTAAGTAAGCATGGGGCTGTATTGTAAGTATGTATTGTTAACTATACCAACCCTGCCGCCGTACCTGATGCCTGAATATCTGGAAATGTGAAAGCCACTATATAACAGTAACAGATATTGATTGATAGGAGAATTTTTTTGTCCG
>DATFTU010000233.1:0-4172 GCA_035261565.1 Bacteroidia bacterium | reverse complement strand
CCACGTTATCATGGCAGATAAAAAATAAAACTATGGTTATTTCAAAAGAAGCTTTGTACTCACTCACCAAAGGAGTGATGATGCCACAAGAAGAGATGCTTGAAGTGGCTCGCAAAAAAGGAAAGTTATTTATTGGCATACCTAACGAAATTGCTTATCAGGAAAACCGTGTGCCCTTAGTGCCCGATGCGGTTGCGCTATTGGTAAATAACGGCCACCGTGTGCTGATAGAAACTAATGCAGGTAAAGCGGCCAACTTTTTAGATAATGATTACAGCGAAGCAGGTGCTGAAATTGCATATAGTGCCGAAGAAGTTTACAAGGCGGATATTGTAATAAAAATTGCACCGCCAACCATGGAGGAGATTGATTTGTGCCAGCAAAAACAAACCATACTTTCGGCCTTACAATTTACAGCACACCCCGAAGATTTTTTAAAAAAATTATCGCAGAAAAAAATAAACGCCGTGGCGGTTGATTGGATTACGGACGACCAGGGCATTTTTCCGTTTGTGCGTGCCATGGGCGAAATTGCCGGAGGCGCTTCTATACTTATTGCAGCCGAATATCTTACCAACACACATAATGGGGTGGGTTCTATATTAGGTGGTATATCAGGCATCTCTCCAACCGAGGTGGTTATTGTGGGTGCAGGTACCGTGGGTGAGTTTGCGGCACGTGCCGCACTTGGCTTAGGTGCTTATGTAAAAGTGTTCGATAGTTCAACCAGTCGTTTGCGCCGTTTACAAAGCTCGTTAGGCACACGTATTTTTACATCCATCATTCAGCCAAAAGTATTGGCTAAGCACTTAAAAAGTGCCGATGTGGTAATTGGCGCTGTGCGTTCTAAAACAGGCAGAGCCCCGGTTATTATAAGCGAAGAAATGGTGAGCGAAATGAAAGTGGGCGCTGTAATAATTGATGTAAGCATTGACCAGGGCGGTTGCTGCGAAACATCGGAAGTTACCAACCACACCAAACCCGTGTTTAGAAAACATGGTGTTGTACATTACTGCGTGCCTAATATTGCGTCAAGGGTTTCTCGCACGGCATCATACGCGTTCAGTAACTTATACTTGCAAATACTTTTATCGTTAGGCGAAGAAGGCGGTTTTGAAAGCCTGATACGCAAAGACACCGGCTTGCGTAATGGCGTTTATTTTTACAATGGCGTGCTAACTAACCAGTACCTGGCCGAGTCGTTTAATTTACCTTACAAAGACATTAATTTGTTAGTAGGCATGTACTAATTACATTAAAATTATGAGTGAAGAAAAAATAAGAGTTGGCATTACACAAGGTGATATAAACGGAATAGGATTAGAAATAATTTTAAAAACCTTTGCCGAGCCTGAATTGCTTGATATTTGCACCCCTGTTTTATTCAGTTCGCAAAAAACAGTTGCTTACTACCGTAAAGTAATGGGCATGGATGAACTGAACTTTAATGCCGTGCGCGATGTAAAACAAATTGCGCCAAAAAAATTAAATGTGGTGGTTTGTTACGAAGAGGAAGTACCTTTTGATATTGGTAAATCGACTAAAGAAGGTGGCAAGTATTCGTTAATCTCTTTACAAAAAGCAGCCGAAGCAGCTAAGCAAGGTGTTATTGATGTGTTGATAACGGCACCCATCAATAAAAAAAACATACAATCAGAAAATTTTAAATTCCCCGGGCACAGCGAATTTTTAGCTTCTTACTTTGGGTTTGAAAAAGGTGCCATGATGCTTATGTGTAGCGATGATTTGCGCGTTGGCTTAGTTACGGGCCATGTGCCTGTGCAACAGGTAACATCACTAATTACCGAAGATAAAGTGGCCGATAAAATTATCCACCTGAATAAAACATTAAAAACCGATTTCGGTATACAAAAACCGCGCATTGCTGTATTGGCACTTAACCCACATGCAGGCGATGGCGGCGTAATTGGCAACGAAGATGACACTATTATTAAACCTGCCATTAACAGGTTGAAAGAAGAAATTTTGGTGTATGGCCCATACCCGGCGGATGGATTTTTTGGCTCGAAAACACATGAAAAATTTGATGCGGTGCTTGCTATGTATCACGACCAGGGATTAATTCCGTTTAAGGCTTTATCGTTTAACAATGGTGTAAACTTTACAACGGGCTTACCTGTTGTGCGCACATCGCCCGACCATGGAACGGCTTACGATATTGCCGGAAAAAATGTGGCCGATGCTGCTTCGTTCCGCAAGGCATTATATATGGCTATTGATATTTACCGCAGCCGTAAAGCTTATAAAGAAGCCAGTGCTAACCCTTTAAAAACAAACCCGCTTAGTAAACAAACATCTTTTAGAGATTAATAAAACCACACATGAAAGACTTAGTACAAAATTTTCCGAAGCAATTACAAGAGGCATTAAACATTGCGGCAAACGCAAAAATTTCGGCACCAAAAAAAATAGATAATATTTTAATTACCGGTTTGGGCGGCTCAGGCATTGGCGGCACTAACATTGCCGAATTGGTTTATAAATATTCGGCAGTGCCAATTTCTATCAGTAAAGATTATTTTATACCTGCTTTTGTAAGCGAAAACACGTTGGTAATTGTTTGCTCATACTCAGGCAATACCGAAGAAACCATTAATGCCATGCAACTGGCCATGCAAAAAAAAGCGCAGTTTGTTTGCATTACCAGCGGTGGTAAAGTAAAAGAAATTGCCGAGCAAAATAAGTTCGATTTAATTGTTATTCCGGGCGGCTTCCCTCCGCGCTCGTGCATGGGTTACTCGTTAGTGCAATTACTGCATGTGTTTGAGGCAAAACAAATTGCTAACCTTAATTATAAAAAAGAAGTTGAAGCGGCTATTGCTTTGTTGATTGCGAAAGAAGAAGATATTAAACAAAAAGCAAAACACTTTGCCGATAAATTGCACAATAAAATACCGGTAATATATTCGTTAGGTAATACCGAAGGTTTGGCTGTGCGTTTTCGTCAGCAAATAAACGAGAATAGCAAAATGCTTTGCTGGCACCATGTAATACCCGAAATGAACCACAACGAATTAGTGGGCTGGGCAGGCGGCAACAAAAATTTAGCCGTATGCGTGTTGCGTACCAGTTTTGATTACGAAAGAAACGTGGCGCGTTTAGAAATTAATAAAGAAATTTTTGCAAAATATACCGATACCGTTTTTGAGATTGTAGCCGAAGGAAATTCTCAACTGGTGCAATCGCTTTACTTAATTCATTTAACCGATTGGGTAAGCTGTTATTTAGCCGACTTAAAAAACATTGACCCTACTGAAGTAAAAGTGATTGATTTTTTAAAGGGCTCGTTAGCTAAGATTTAAGCGATTGATGATTTTACGGTCGGATAAAATAACCAAGCGCTATAAAAGCCGTACGGTTGCCAACGAGGTTAGTGTTGAGGTAAAGCAGGGCGAGATTGTTGGTTTACTTGGGCCTAACGGTGCGGGTAAAACCACATCATTCTATATGATTGTGGGCATGATAAAACCAAACGGCGGGCATATTTATCTGGATGATACCGATATTACCACCCTGCCCATGTACAAGCGCTCGCAAATGGGCATTGGGTATTTGCCGCAAGAAGCATCGGTGTTTCGTAAACTAAGCATTGAAGATAATTTAAAGGCAGTGCTTGAAATGACTAAGCTTACTAAAGAGGAGCAGGCCGAGAAACTGGAATCACTTATTAGCGAGTTTAATTTGGGCCATGTGCGCAAAAACCTGGGCGACCAACTATCAGGTGGAGAGCGCCGCCGTACCGAGATTGCACGTTGCCTGGCAACCAACCCAAAA
The DNA here is from genome assembly GCA_035261565.1 of Bacteroidia bacterium. GTDB lineage: Bacteria > Bacteroidota > Bacteroidia > B-17B0 > Aurantibacillaceae > PALSA-968. The sequence goes on along the minus strand of DATFTU010000233.1, from coordinate 377 downwards.
TTTATTTTACTGGATGAACCTTTTGCAGGCGTTGACCCTATTGCGGTTGAGGACATACAAACGGTTGTAAGAAAACTAAAAGAAAAAAATATTGGTATTTTAATTACCGACCACAACGTACACGAAACCCTTTCTATTACTGATAGAGCTTATTTACTTTTTGAAGGACGTGTAATAAAGCAAGGCAGCGCCGAAGATTTAGCAAATGATGAGCAAGTACGCCGCGTTTATTTAGGTCAAAATTTTGAGTTGAGGAAGTAGGTTGAATTAGATTATTAAGAAGGTTATTGGGTAAGGGTTAAGAGTTAATACCCAATTCTTTTCTTAATGATTTTATTGTTATGTCAACGAGGTCAATTAATAATTTCTTATATTTT
>DATFTU010000232.1:0-9537 GCA_035261565.1 Bacteroidia bacterium | reverse complement strand
AACAAAACCCGCTCCTGCCATTAAACCCGCAAACCAACCCGATATAGCAGTAACAACGGGGTTTAAAGCATTTTTTAGGGCATGCTTTATTATTATTTTATAAAAGTTTAAACCTTTTGCCTTAGCTGTTCGGATATAGTCTTGCGACAACACATCTAATAACGAGCTTCGCATTAATTGTACCACTATGGCCAGCGGGCGCATGCCAAGTGTTATGGTTGGCAGTATAAGGTTTTTAAGGCTTAAATATTTTTCGCCTGTATAATCATCGTATTCATATAAACTGCCTATCGTTCGCAGCCCGGTATAATCTGCTAACACATAACCAAATAACCAGGCAATAATTACGCCCACAAAAAAAGATGGGGCAGACATACCTAAAGCCGAAAGCACAAGGGCCAGTCGGTCAAAAAAAGTATCTTTTTTTATGGCCGCTACAATGCCTAAAAAAATGCCGACAATAGTTGCCAGTATAATAGAACTAACCGCCAAAACGGCCGTTTCGGGCAGGGTTTCAATAATAATTTCAGATACTTTTCTTTTGGTTATATATGACCGCCGGAAGTACGGTGATTTTAAAACCACACAATCGTTTTCGCCAAGCGAAAACAAATAAGTATACGAGTATTTTTCGGCGTCCAAATAAAAACCACTTTTTCTATCATTTTCGTTATGAAAAGAGATAGGCGATAAATCATTCAGGTAAATAAAATACTGTGTAACCAAGGGCTTATCTCTGCCTAAATCGCGGTTAATGGCTTCAACCGCATCTTTGTTGGCGCGTTGCCCAAGCAGCACTGTTGCCGGGTCGCCGGGTAACACATTAAATAAAAAGAAAATAGCGGTAATTACACCCAACAACACCACAAAACCATAAAATATTTTACGCAGTATAAATTTTATCACACACTAAAAATTTTATCACACACTAAAAATGAGAGGTTTAAGGTACACAAAATTTTTTATGAACAAATAATTAATTAGCTGTATCTGTGCTTTTTAAAGATAAGTTAAGGTTGATTACTCCAAATCGCCTTCTTCTTTTACGCCGCTTTTATTATCTAACGCATTGAAAATGCGTGCGGTTTGATAAACGTTTTTATCTAAACGGTTGCTTAAAATAGTCATAATGGTTTTATCTGATTTGCGGTATTGGAAGGCTGTGCGATAGCCATGCCACCAACCGTTATGAAAAATAATGGTATCCCCTCCATTAGGGTTTATACGAAAACCTAAGCCATAAAACCTATCGTAGCTTGTGCGCGCGCGCGGTTTAATGGCCTCATTAATGTTTGAAACAATTTTGCCTTCAAACAGATTTTTGCCAAACAAAAGCATGTCTTGCGAGGTTGAGCAAACGCCTTTATCGCCCACCACATAATCAAACTCATCAGTACCAATGGGGCGTTTACGATAATCAAATGCCATAGCCTGGTTTTTTAATGTATCGCTTACGCTGAAAAACGAGCTGTTTTTCATGCCGCACACATCAAAAATATTTTGTTGTACAAAGTCTTGGAATTTTTGTCCACTAAGTTTTTCAACTAACAGCGCCAATAAAACGTAGTTTGTGTTATTATACTGAAAGCGCCTGCCGGCTTTAAAGTAAGCTGCTGGCTTATGTGTGATAAGTAATTCTAAAACAGCAGCATTGGTTAGTATATCTGTGTTTTTAGGAAGGTGATAATAAAAATAAAGGTAGTTGGGTAAGCCGCTGGTATGCGACAGCAGGTTTTCGATAGTAATGTTTTGATACGGAAAATCAGGAAAATATTTTTGAACGTTATCTTTTATAGATAGTTTGTTTTGTTCAGCCAGTTTAAGCACAGAAACTGCTGTAAACATTTTGCTTACAGATGCTAATTGAAAAACAGACTCATTACAGAGATTTTTTTTGCATACAATATTTTCGAAACCTAAGGCGTTTTGATAAATAAGCGTATCGTGGTAAGAAACCGCCACACAGCCATTAAAAACGCCATGTTTAAAATCGGCACTAAAAATAGAATCTAAAACAAACTGTTTTTTTTGTAGTTTTTTTGATAGCGTTGGAGGTAAAATGGGCTTTTCAGGGTGTTTAACAACGTCGGCTGTTTTTAGTATGTTTGCCGGCTTGCTTATGCCAATATATGAGGCCAAAGCAATTAAACAAACACCCAATATGGATAAAAACAATAAACGCATTAATTTATCTAAGTCGCATAATTAAAAACTAATGTGCAATTTTGCAAAAAATTAAGACGAATTACCAAAGTGCTTAGTAAGTAATGAACACAACATTTTTAATATAGATATGCTAAAAAAGGAAAAATCATCTGCCTTATTTGAAAAATCAAAAACATATTTCCCCGGGGGTGTAAACTCGCCTGTACGTGCATTCCGCTCTGTTGGTGGGGTTCCGCTGTTTATTAAAAAAGGAAAAGGCTCGCATATTTGGGATGCTGATGGTAATGAGTATATTGATTATTGCGGTAGTTGGGGGCCTCTTATATTAGGCCACGCAAATGATATTGTGTTAAAAAAAGTTACCGAGGTTATGCAAAATGGCACATCGTTTGGTGCGCCTACTGAATTAGAGAATGAACTGGCGGAATTAATTATATCAAACCACCGGTTTGTTGAGAAACTGCGCTTTGTAAGTTCGGGTACCGAGGCCGTAATGAGTGCAATCAGGTTGGCGCGTGGCTATACCAAACGAAATAAAATAATAAAATTTGAAGGTTGTTTTCACGGCCATGCCGATTCTGTTTTGGTTAAAGCTGGCTCGGGCTTAGTAACGTTTGGTAATACGTCTTCTGCCGGTATACCGCAAAGTTTTGTAAACGAAACATTGGTTGTTGCATTAGATAATGAAGCGGCTGTTGAACAGGCGTTTAAAGAGCATGGTAATGATATTGCCTGTATTATTATTGAGCCTATACCGGCTAACAACGGCTTGCTTTTACAACGTAAAGAGTTTTTACAATTTTTGCGCGATATATGTACCAAATACGGATCGCTTTTAATTTTTGATGAAGTTATTTCCGGCTTCCGTGTGGGCTTTGAGGGTGCCGCAGGGTATTACAACATTAAGCCTGATATTATGACGTTTGGTAAAATTATTGGCGGTGGTTTTCCGGTGGGTATGTATGCATCCAGCAAAGAAATTATGAGCCATATTTCTCCGGAAGGGGGAGTATACCAGGCCGGTACACTTAGCGGAAACCCGGTGGCTATGGCGGCAGGTATAGCGCAATTAACCGAATGCTTAAAACCAAATTTTTATACCGACTTAGAACAAAAAACAAACACATTGGTTGCCGGGATAGATCTGCAATTTAAAGCGAAAGGAATAAAATTTAAAGCCTTTCAAATCGGGTCTATATTTTGGTTTTCTTTTTCAGAGAAAGAACACGTACGTAATGCGGATGAAATTAGTGCCGAAGGAATAAAACAATTTAATGAGCTATATCATAAATGGCATGAACATGGTATTTACTTTGGCCCTTCGGGTTATGAAGTTGGTTTTGTTTGCGCGGCACATACGCTGGCAGATATTGAAAAAACCATACAGGTTTTTGGTGAGGTTTTAAAGCGTTAACTTTGTGTGATGAAAAAGTGGCTTTTTATATCTGTTTTTTTTGTTGGCTTTTTTGTTGCTTTTTCGCAAGAGGGTTATGAAGACGGATACATTATAACCAACAAAGGCGATACCATTAAAGGAAAAATAAAAGACAGAAAATATACGGCCGGCGCAGCTAATAGTGATAAAATTAGTTTTATTGACGCTGGTGGGAAAAAAAGCAAACAAACACCTGACGATATAAAACAATATGGCAGAAAGGGTGGGCATATTTTTATTTCGTTGCCCGTGGGGTTAGAGAGTGAATTAAAATTTGCCGAGATTATAGAATACGGCGATGTAATTTTATATGGATATATAAGCAACTCGTTTGTTTCAACTACAAGCGAAGTGTTATCTAAACCAAAAGATAAGGACAAAGACGGTAAACCGGATATAAACAACATTGAGTATTTTTTTCAGAAAAGAAAAGACCCCAATAGTTTAATGAAAGTAAAACCTAAAAAGTTTGAAGAAACAGCTACATTTTTTTTTCAAAATGATGCGGATTTGATAAAGAAAATAGAAGACAAGACATTGGGTTACGATGATATTAGGTTGGTAGTAAAAACCCATAACGAAAACGCGGCAAAAAAATAAGTTCTATAGCTCGCTAATTTTATATATATCTTTTGCTCTTATTCCTCTGTCGGTATTCGTTACATTACAAGCCTCGTTAACCGAATCGTGCTCAAAAAACAAAGTCCAGTTATTAGTCACGGCCTGTTGTAAAATGCGTTCTTTTTCTTTTAATGTTTCTAACGGACGAACATCATAACCCATTACATAGGGTATGGGCAAATGCCCGATAGAGGGAAGCAAATCTGCACAAAACAGTACTTTGCTTTCTTTATAGCTTATTAATGGCAGCATCATGCTTTCGGTATGGCCGTTAACCAATAATACCTCAAATCCGGGCAACCACTCACCTTCTTTATCAATAAAATTAAGTTGTCCGCTTTCCTGTATGGGTAAAATATTTTCTTTTAAAAAACTTGCTTTCTCGCGTGGGTTTGGGTTTGTTGCCCAATCCCAGTGTTTACTATTACTCCAGTATTTGGCGTTTTTAAATGTAGGGACTAATTTTGTTTTAGCCGCATCGGTGTATTTAATGCTTCCGCCACAATGGTCGAAATGCAGGTGGGTTAAAAAAACATCGGTAACATCATCAAACGTAAAACCGTGTCGGGCAAACGATTTTTCTAACGAATCATTTCCGTGCAAATAGTAATAAGCAAAAAATTTTTCGTTTTGTTTATCGCCTAAACCATTATCAATTAAAATTAAACGGTTACCTGTTTCAACTAATAAACAACGCATGCTCCAGCTACACATATTGTTTTCATCTGCCGGGTTTGTTTTGTTCCAAACGGTTTTTGGTACAACACCAAACATAGCACCACCGTCTAATTTAAAATTACCGCTATTTACTGAGTATAATTTCATGTTGTTATTTTAATTTTTCGTTGTTTTTGTGCCTTTCACTATCGCGATTGGTTTTTTTGTTCAGATTTTCTTCTAATGCTTTTTCTAAATCTATCCCGGTTTGGTTGGCTATGCACATTAAAACAAACATCACGTCGGCAAGCTCTTCATCCAGCTTTTTATTTTTATCATTTTCTTTTTCTGATTGCTCGCCATATCTGCGCGACATGATTCGAGCCACCTCACCAACCTCTTCGGTTAAAATAGCCATATTGGTAAGCTCATTAAAATAACGAACCCCATGGGTTTTTATCCAATCGTCTGTTTTTTTCTGGGCTTGTTGTATAGTCATGTTACAAACATAAAAAAAGCCCCTGCGTTATGCAAAAGGGCTTTTTGTTTAAATACAAACAATAAATTAAGCAACCACGCTTTCTTCCATATAAGCTTCAATCGGCAAGCAGGCGCATACTAAATTTCTGTCGCCATAAGCATTATCAACACGGGCAACACTTGGCCAAAATTTATTGGCTTTAACCCATTTAAGCGGATATGCCGCTTTTTCACGATTGTAGGTTTTGTTCCAATTATCGCTAACAACTAATTTAGCTGTGTGTGGTGCATTTTTAATTACGTTGTCTGTTTTATCAAATTTATCATCGGCAATTTCCTGAATTTCTTTTCTAATAGTAATCATAGCTTCGCAAAAACGGTCAAGCTCTCCTTTGCTTTCACTTTCGGTGGGCTCAACCATTAATGTATTTGCTACAGGGAACGCAACTGTTGGCGCGTGGTAACCAAAGTCCATTAAACGTTTTGCAATATCGGCAACTTCAACACCGCTGCTCATTTTAAATTCGTTACAATCTAAAATCATTTCGTGTGCACAGCGCCCGTTTTTGCCTGTATATAAAATTTTGTAATGGTCTTTTAAAACCTCTTTCATATAGTTGGCATTTAAAATGGCAGTTTTGGTTGCCTGAGTTACGCCATCAGCACCTAACATTTTAATATAGCCATAGGAGATTAAAAGAATTAACGAACTACCGTAAGGTGCTGCAGATACAGCTGTAATAGATTTGTCGCCTCCAATTTTAATTACAGGATGCGATGGTAAAAATTCAACCAAATGTTTTGCCACACCAATTGGGCCCATACCCGGGCCACCACCGCCATGCGGAATAGCAAATGTTTTGTGCAGGTTTAAGTGGCAAACATCAGCACCAATATTACCCGGAGAGGTTAAACCAACTTGTGCATTCATATTAGCTCCGTCCATATAAACCTGTCCGCCGTTATCGTGAATTATTTTGGTAATTTTTTTGATACTCTCTTCATAAACACCATGTGTTGATGGATATGTAACCATTAAGCAAGAAAGCGTGTCTTTATGCTGTTCTGCTTTTGCTTTTAAATCGGCCACATCAATATTTCCTTTGTCATCGCATTTTACAATAACAATAGTCATACCCGCCAATGCTGCTGATGCAGGGTTTGTACCGTGTGCCGATGATGGAATTAAAACAACGTTACGGTGCGGGTTTCCGTTTGCAATATGATAAGCGCGTATAACCATTAAGCCCGCATACTCGCCTTGCGCGCCACTGTTAGGTTGTAGGCTCATGGCGGCAAAGCCGGTAATGTTACTTAAGTCTTTATTAAGTTCTTTTAAAATTAATTGATACCCTTTAGCCTGCTCAACAGGAACAAACGGGTGAATGTTTGCAAACTCTGGCCATGTAATTGGTAAAAGCTCCGAAGCAGCATTCAGCTTCATGGTACAAGAGCCCAACGAAATCATAGAGTGTACTAATGATAAATCTTTATTCTCTAATCTTTTTATGTAACGCATCATTTCTGTTTCGCTGTGATACGAATTAAATGTTGGGTGCGTTAAATATTTTGATGTACGATTAACAAACGAACTTGCGATTATGTTTTTATGATGAAGATCGAAGGTTGTAATTTGTTTAGATGCCGCTTCAGCAAAAACTTTTATTACATCAATAATATCATCCGCTTCGGCTGTTTGATCTAAAGAGATACCAATGTGCCTGTCATCTATGTAATGAAAATTAATTTCGTTTGCTTCGGCTATTTTTTTAATCTTATTGGCATCTGCCTCAACAACAAACGTGTCGAAAAATAATTTTGTTTTTATGTTGTAGCCAAGTTTTTTTAATTCTTCGGCAACATTAACGGTGTTAGAGTGTATTTGCTCTGCAATAGATTTAATTCCATCCGGGCCATGATACACCGCATACATACTTGCCATAATAGCTAACAAAGCTTGAGCGGTACAAATATTCGAGGTTGCTTTTTCGCGCTTAATATGTTGCTCGCGTGTTTGCAAAGCCATGCGCAAAGCGTGGTTTCCTTCGGCATCTAAACTAACACCAATAATCCTTCCCGGAATTAAACGTTTGTAATCTTCTTTACAAGTAAAAAAAGCAGCATGTGGCCCGCCGTAACCCAACGGCACACCAAAGCGTTGCGAGTTACCAACCACACAATCAGCACCCCATTCACCAGGAGGGGTTAATAAAGCTAATGCCATTAAATCGCTGGCAACACAAACTTGTACTTCTTTGCTGTGCGCCGTGGCAACAAAGTTTTTATAATTGTGTACTTCTCCGTTAATATCCGGATACTGAATTAATGCTCCAAAAAATGAATCATCAAAGTTTATTGTGTTTGCATCGCCAACCACAACTTCAATACCAACAGGTACGGCGCGCGTTTTTACCACATCAATGGTTTGAGGAAAACAGGTGTTCGATACAAAAAATTTATCTGCGTTGTGTTTATTTTTGCTGCGGTTGTTATGAAACATAAACATAGCCTCAGCTGCTGCGGTTGCCTCATCTAATAAAGAGGCATTGGCAATTGGCATGCCTGTTAAATCAATAATAGTTGTTTGAAAATTTAAAAGAGCCTCTAAACGCCCCTGTGCAATTTCTGCCTGATAAGGTGTGTAAGCTGTATACCAACCCGGGTTTTCTAACACATTACGCTGTACAACGGCTGGTACAATGGTATTGTAATAACCCAAACCTATATAACTACGAAACACTTTGTTTTTTTTTGCTAAGGCACGCAGGTGTTTAGTGTATTGAAACTCAGTAAGTGCACCGCCAACTTTTAATGGTTTTTTTAAACGAATTTGTTCAGGAACAGTTTGGTTTATTAATTCATCAACACTGGCAACACCAATTTTTTCAAGCATTTGGTTTACTTCTGTTTCACGGGGGCCGTTGTGGCGGTTTACAAATAAATCTTTCATGTAAGGTAATTAGAGATGCAAAATTAACGAAAAGAGGCCTCAAATAATAGAAAAAGTTTACTCAATTATATTATCTCGTATCTTTGATGAAAACGGTTTTTTATGCGACGAATTTTACTTGTTGTTTTCTGTTTTTTGCTGTCTAATTTTTTATTGGCGCAGCGGAAAAAAGCAGATACACTATATTTAATGAATGGTAGAATTGTTGTGTCGCCCGTAATTGATACCAGTTTTTTAGCCGCCACTTTTGTTGATCCCGAAGATAGTACCAAACGAACGCACATTGAAAACGACCAGTTATTTGCCATTAAGTATAACAACGGAAGTGTATTTTATTACTACAAACAAGATACTATTGCAAATTGGTACACCCGTGATGAAATGTGGCTGTTTATGCAGGGCGAACGCGATGCCAGAAAAGGGTTTAAAGCCCGTGGCTCTTTTACCGGAGGGCTTATAACGGGTATGATTGGTGGCGCATCGGGCTTGGCCATTGGCTCTTTAGGTGCTTTTTTTGGGCCGGTTGTACCTCTGGCTTTTTTTACTACGGTGGGCATACCAAAAGTGCGTATAAAGCATAAAACGGTTTCTAACCCCAATAACCTGGATTATGATGCCTATATTTTAGGGTACGAAAGAGAGGCGCGAACCAAAAGAAGGCGTAGCTCTATGATTGGTGGGGGCATAGGTGTTGCGTTAGGTTATATAGCCTATTTTAGCCTGAGAAATGTGATACATTAGAAAGCTAATGGTGGTGTTTTTTAAACAAATCGGAGCGGCGTTGTTTGGTGCGTTCCAGGCTTTGTTCATGCCGCCATTTTTCAATATTAGCTGTGTGCCCGCTCATTAATATTTCAGGCACTTTCCACCCGTTAAAGTCTTGTGGACGGGTATAAACCGGGGGGGCTAATAAATCATCCTGAAACGAATCGGTAAGCGCTGATGTTTCATCGTTTAAAACCCCTGGCAATAAACGAATAATACCATCGCAAAGTACCGCGGCAGCAAGCTCTCCGCCACTTAGCACATAATCGCCGATAGAAATTTCTTTGGTGATTAAATGCTCTCTAACACGCTCGTCAATCCCTTTATAATGCCCGCACAAAACAATAATATTTTTTAGGGTTGAAAAGTAATTGCAGGTTTTTTGTTGCAAAAGCTCTCCATCGGGCGAAGTATAAATTACTTCGTCATACGTTCTTTCGCCCTTTAAATGATTAATACAGGC
>DATFTU010000231.1:0-2874 GCA_035261565.1 Bacteroidia bacterium | reverse complement strand
TTATACCGCAAAAAAAATCTTCGTACCAATTATCATTAATTTTAATAGTCATTTTAAAAAATTTAATTAAATGTATAGTTCAATAACAGCACAACAACAGGGTTGCAAGCTGTACTACTTGTAAAAAATAAAAAGTAGATTTTTGAATAGAAAAATCAACGTTTATACAAACGTAATTTTTTTAACCTATACAATGCCCGGCATTGGGCAACAAAGTCTGATTAACAGAGGCAATTAATTTTGTTACGCAAATATATAAATTATTGCGCAACAACAACTCATAATTTATAACTCATCACGTATAATTTCTTGCCTACTCCTTAATAAACTTACGGTTAGCAGTTCCTTCCGCCGATTGTATTTTTACCATATATACACCGCTTTGCAACATGCTAACCGGTATAACAGCATATTTATTAAGCTCATTATATTGCAAGCCTTGCACCAGGTTGCCCAGCATATCAAAAACCTCTATGGTTACATTTTTTTGTACTTCGGCAAACTCTACATACACAGTAGTGTTAGCAGGGTTTGGGTATAAACTTAAATTTAGCTGAGGTGCCGCATTTTGTTTAATGCCCACGTTGCTTAAATCTAAACAGCTTGGGTAGTTGTTAGTATTAAACCAATGTTTTACGCGTTGGTTATCTTGCACGGCACGCGTAATAACACAAGTGTTATTTGAGTCGCAATTTGCCGAGTCTTGCGAAAAAACCAAGGCATAATCTAACTCATACATGCTGCCCGGCTGCATAGTAAATTTACCCACGTTAACTATAAAGCGCCTGTCGCCCGGTGCATTACCTGCCTGTGCTTCTGTCCAACCAGTTGCACCATAATTCCCGGTAGGTGACATAGGTGTGCCGCAGCTTATTGCACCTAAACCAAATCCATATGGGTCTGATGTGCCGGGGTACAAATATTTGCAACGTATTCCACCCCCTGTTAAACCTTGTGCGCCATAAGTCATATATGTGCCATCTTCCCAATGGTTGTTCATCAAATTATAATATGCTTGGTAACCATTAGTGGATGGCGGGTTACCATTTTTTTGGCTGCCGCTGTTATTATAATAAGTAAAGCCGTTCATCATACAACGTTCGCCCGGCTCATCTATCACACAGTTGTGGTTGTTATCAATACTGTCATTTAAATCAGCAATGGGGCCACTTAAAATGTTGCAGGCAAATACGGGTAAATTGCTGTGGTAACCAGGGCTAATGCCCACATCTTCATCATAATTATCGCCGTTATAGGTGTAGCCAAAATCATTCATAACATCACAGCCCACATAATCATCCTGGTAATTTCCTAAATCACTATCTTCCCACAAACTTATAAGCGTACTATCGTACTGGTTGGTGCTGCGGTTAAATATCTGGTAATTATAAAAAGTAGTGTTATTTAAAACCACATTACTATCAGCAATATTAGGGCAGGTAAATGCGTATGCACTGGCATGTATTTCTATACCCATAGCCTTACCTCCTGTTTCGCCATGTAACCCGGCATTATCATTAAACACGCTCCATATCATTTGGTCGCCTTTTATTAAAGGGTAATCACCATCATGTATGGGGTCGTAAACACCATTGTGGTTTACATCCACATAAGGTGCCATTTTGCGGCTAAAATTACCTGTGCCTTGTGCAGGCCAGGTTAATATGCTGCTGGCAGGTACCCAGGTTCCGTTTTGCACATCACCCGCGTTCCAGTGGTAAATAAAACTGGCAATATCAAAGCGGTTAACTTTCCAAACATGGTTGTATGCGCTTATAGTAGCTGTATCAACAGTAGCATTAGTAGTATCAAGCGGGCCCGGCCAAAAATCAACTCCGTTTTGCCGGTACGTCATGGCTGCCATGTGTATAACGCCATTGCCATACCCGCCTATCCACAAGGCAGATGTAAACAAAGGGCTGGTATTATTTTGTTTAGGTACAAAATATTTTGTAGCAGAAACTGTAGCATCCCAATGCTGGTTTGAGTTATCGGTTATTAAAGCACTTACATTATTTATATCTAAAAAAGCAGTATTGTTGGTTGTTTCATCTATAGGGCTTATTGTTTGTTCAAAAAAAGGTATTGAACTATATGAATGTAAGAGGTTATTAGCAGCATTTATAGTAGCCTGGTTTACTAAAAATATTTTATTAGACCCCACATCGTGTTGCATAAGCGTTTGAGCGGTATATATAGTAGGTGTGGCAGTGGCCGTACTAATTATTTGCATATAGGTTTTTAATTGTGTACCCACAATTTCAAAACTACGTCCGGGAGAATATTTTCCAGTGGTGGATACAGGTATTGAGTTAAAAAAAACTCCTCCATTAAGGCCTGTACAAATAGTTTGTACACAAGTTGGCCATATACCCACACCAATCATCTCTTGTGTAACATTACCCGGGTATAATTGTTGCATGGTGTAAAAATTACTGTTATCGTATTTTATAACACCATGCGTATTTGTTCCAATCCACTTATTACCTTGTGCATCTATATAAATACAATTTACCACATCGGCTGTGTTGTTAGCGGCTACATAATTAAAAGCAAAGCTGCTTCCGTTAAATTTTTCAATACCATTTGAACTGCCTATCCATATAGCATTGGCATTTTCAACCGTAATGCAAGTAACGCCATTACTGTTCATTCCATTAGCGGTAGTATAATTGCTAAAGTTTGTTCCGTTATAAACAGATAATCCCCGATGGCTGCCTGCATACACATTGCCATTGCCGCAGCCTATGGCTGTAATGGTATCACTAATTAACCCTGAGTTGCTTGTGTTATACGTTGTAAAACTTGTACCATTGTATTTGGTTAAACCCATGTTCGACCCAATCCACAAATTATTTGCAGCATCAACCGCCA
>DATFTU010000230.1:0-4749 GCA_035261565.1 Bacteroidia bacterium | reverse complement strand
AAGAAAAAAACAAATCGCTTACCGATAGTTTAAATTATGCAAAACTTATACAAAATGCTATTACGCATAAAGATGATAAGCTTAGTGAGGTATTGCCACAATCGTTTATACTTGAGATGCCGCTTGATATTGTAAGTGGAGATTTTGTACGTGTAGATGAAAAAGATGAAAAAATACTGCTGGCATTAGCCGATTGCACAGGGCATGGCATACCTGGCGCTTTAGTTAGCATGATAGGGTGTACCTTGCTTAACGGCATAGTTAATTGCAAAAATAAAACCAACCCTGCGGTTATTTTAAAAACGTTAAATGTAAAATTTAAAAGGTTAATAAGCCAGGCAACTATTAACGACGGTATGGATATTGGTTTTTGCAGTATTGATAGGCAAAACATGGAGCTTAATTTTGCAGGGGCTCACCGTCCTTTATACCTTATAAGAGAGGGAGTACTTACCGAAATAAAAGGAGATAATATGGCAATTGGCAATCATTCGCCTGATGAGGCTGAATTTACGTGCCATACTTTTCAACTACAAAAAGGAGATTCTTTATATATGTTTTCTGATGGGTATACTGATCAGTTTGGTGGCGAAAAAGGCAAAAAATTCTCGACCAAAAGATTTAAAGAAACCTTGTTATCTATTCAGCACCTGGACATGGATATTCAGCAGGATTATTTAAGAGAAACCCTAAACCAATGGAAACAAAACCTTGCCCAGGTGGATGATATTTGTGTGCTTGGTTTCCGTATTTAAATAATACCGGGTTACTCGGCAATACTTGTCATTTAGAAGGAGGAACGACTAAGAAATCTGACTCTGTAAAAGATTTCTCCCTATGGTCGAAATGATAACAAAATTATCAGTCCTTAATATCCTCCTGTATCAATTTTCAGTACTATTTATTTCATAAAGTACAAATAAGCTGCCCTAATTAAAAAGAGATTTTTAATTGGGATTTTTTATTTTATAGCCTGGCACCCTTTATGTATAGGGCGTTAAATGGCACTACATTTTTTGTAGCAGTTTGTACTACACTGTTTTTCTATACCTGTTTTACATGTTTATCATTCTCCCAACTATTTAATACGCGGGGCTGCCGGCCTAATTTTGCTTTAAACAAATAAATAAACAATTAAAAAATCAACCATGAAAAACTCAACAAAAAACAAAACAAACGCACAGCGTAAAAATGTATTACTGGCCTTAGTGGTATGTATGTTAATGGTACAACAAGGTATTTGTCAATTAGTAAATACTAAAGGCAATTTTGGTATGGCAGTTTCAAGTATGTTTAATGCCGATGGGTATGGTGTACAATATTTGCCGGCAGTATTGTACCAAAAAAACAGAAACACTTATCTGTTTGCTGCTGTTGTACAAAAACAAAAAGCAAATATATCGGGTGTGCAATTTAATTATGAGTATACTGTAATAGCTCCGGGCGAGGCAGATGCAAAAGGTCTTGAATTTTTTGTGTTTGCTAACGCTATATATCAAAACAACGCTTTATTAGGCAAACAAGCTCTACAAACTGAATATGTAACACATCCTGAAAACAGCACAAATGTATCTCAAATACATTTTAAATCGGTTGAAACGTATACTGGTTTTGGCTTACGTATTAAATTAATTAAAAATGTAAAATGGGTAAATAGTATTGGCTGTGGTGGTTATGCGTCTTTTAACTCGCCTGGCAATTTATATTATGCTAACCACAATTTTGGTTTATTATTTAAAACAGGTATTTCAGTAAGTTTTAAAAAATAAGTAACACATTAATATTTTAAGTCATGAAAAACGCATACAACATAATTTTAGTAATAGCTTGTTTTTTACAACTAAGCTTAAACACGGCAAAAGCAACAACCCCAGTAATGTTGCTAAGATTAGAAGCCACCGGACAATCTATGTTTAACGAAACTGTAGTTTATTTTGATACAAATGGCACATTTGGGTATAACGATTTATACGATGCTCCGTCTATGGGTGTTGCTCCTGGTTATCTTAATATCCTTACCAGATTAGATAGTATAGATTTTCAAATAAAATGCCTGCCGCTGTTAACTCAAAACATGAGTATTCCGGTAAAAGTGGTAACAGGTGTTAGTGGTACTTACCAAATTTATGCGAAAGAACTTCAAAATTTACCCGGCGGTGCCTGTGTTATGTTGCACGATAACTTAACCAACAGCGATTTTGATTTACGATCAGGGGCTTACAACTGTACAATATCTGATACTGAAAGTGTTGCCCGTTTTGTATTAAATTTTTCAATCTCTGCTCTTTCGGTTATTGGTAATGCAATAAACCCAACCTGTGTTACATCGGGTAATGGATACATAGTTGCCAGCGGTGCAAACGGTACAGCTCCTTGGAATTATTATTGGAAAGATTCGTTAAATAATATTATAAAAACATCTACGGCAAAAAACACAGCTGATACTTTATTTGGTTTAAATGCCGGCGTGTTTAGTGTTGATATTAATACAAACGGAACCTGTACAAACGGAACACTTACTTTTTCGTTACAAAAATCAGTATATACAACAGCTTTATATACAACTATTGCCGATACCCTTAACTTAGATAATGAAGGTGTAGTATTTACAAACAAAAGCACAAATGCCGGAAGTTTTTGGTGGGATTTTGGTGATGGAGGGAGTACAAGTGATACAAATGCAACCTATAATTATACATCAGAAGGTACATACACTGTAACGCTTACCGCTTTTGGGTCAATTTGTGCAGATACTTCGGTTTATTTTAAAGCCATTACCGTTGTAAACAAAACTAATGCAACAACTGCTATCGAAAAATTAAACGGAAGTAATAATAACATGGCTATTGATAGAGATGCCAATAATTACTACGTACAATTTAATTATACTATGCCAACGGATGCCGTTATTTCAGTAACCGATTTATTAGGACAAACTATAACTAATAACATACAGGTTAAAGCTGCCACAACTGAAAAAGTGTATATCAACACCGGTGGCAATACAACTCAAGCTCTTATTATATCGGTAGTATCGGCAGCAGGAGAAAAAGTATACCGTAAAGTAATTAACTAATTATGTAATGTTTAACCCTTTAATTTTAAACTGTATGTCAACCAACCACACACATATTACAAATGGTAAAAAAACATTTATTGAGATTAAAAGTTTAATCGTAAAAACTAAAATAACTGAAGTAAGGCAGGTACAAATTATTGTTTTTTGGACAACCCTTGTTTTATCTTCTATTTTTATTCCGCTTATATTGTTTAATCTCTTTAAATAGTGGTGCTTATTTAATTGTTTTAATTTGTTTAAAATCCCCTGTAATAAGGGGATTTTTTTTGTAGTTGTTTATACTACACGTTACTCATCTATTAATCCTACGCCACTATCATTTTTGCAACTATTTAGCAGGCGGCATGGCTAACCTAATTTTGTTTTAAACAAATTAAATAACCAATTAAAACAAAACACCATGAAAAACACAGCTAACACAACACTAACTAAAAAAGCCATTTTGGTTTTAAGCATACTTATTTTATGCTTGGTACACAACTCGGTATCGGCACAAAAAAAGTTTAAAGATTATTTATTTATCGGTACATCATCACTTGTATCGGGTATGCTTGATGGAACTATTGAAAGTATAAGCTATCACTACGATAACGGATTTAAAACCCGTTTTACCAAAGCAAACGACCAGTTTTGGAACCCTGCCATAAGCTGGACCAACAAATACAAAAATAACAACCCGGCTTTAGGGGCTAAATTTGCTGGCAGCACCGATATTTTTGTTTGTACTACAGATGCGTACCATATGTTACGTACCACCAAACGTGCTGTAGATGCGCTTACACTGGCTTGCTATATAAATAAAGCCTGCAACGAAAAAACAACGCCTAAAGGCAAAAGATGGAAACAAGTAGCTAAAGATTTTTTAATTATAACTGCTATACGTTGCGTTGGGTTTACATTAACTTATTCAGTAGTATTTAAACCAAAAGGGGCTGTTATGTAGTTTATGAATTAGGAGGTGTACCTGTTGTAGGAGGGTTTAAAGTATTGCTTGGTGTACTGGCTGTATTCTCAGTAGTTTTTAACCCTACATAGGTTGCCGAACTAAGGCCAAGTAATATCAGGTTGTTCTCTGAAATATCAGGAATTGTTTTAAGGTGTATAGCATTTTTAATAAACCATACGCTAAAAATTAAATTAAAAAGAACGGTTTGAAAGCGGTGTATACTTACACCATTGCCATCCGAAAGTATATCAAGTATAAAATTTTCGCTGCTTGATAAATCCTGATGCCTTTGAATGTTTGGGTTTTGTTTATCAGAGGTATCAACAACACTTGCCGCGGCTAATGTAGCACCTGATATGCCAAGCAGGTAAAGTGTAGAATCTAATAATGTAACAATGTGTTTTTGCGCCAGCGAGGTTGAAATAAATGCGGCAATAACGATGGCAGTCCACCACGCAATTTGTACACGCGAAAAACTAAACGGCCTTGGGCTCATTACACTGGCATCGCGAAGCATACCATATTTTTTGTCGCAAAAATATATGCAGCCAAGTAGTACTAAATAAATTATCCAAAATGTTATGCAGTTGTGTTCGCGAAAATATTCCATACTATATTTTGTTTTAGCCTGCCTACTCTTTTCATCGGATTTTTGGCTGCCTCCGTTTTTGTAGTATAGCAAACTTAAAATAAAATGTGCTTTAAAAAAATACAAAAACTTTGT